>JBGSTP010000029.1:0-3183 GCA_041736515.1 Pirellulaceae bacterium | reverse complement strand
CGATCAGCCGCTTCATCCAGGTGCTATGACTCAAATGCATACGGGTTCGATCCAGTTCATCCGACCCTCCTTAGGCGCTTGGACCTTGTATGGTCTGGGAACGGAAAACGACAGCTTACCTGGATTTGTATCCTTAAGTGCGCCGGCCGGCAGTGCGGCTAACTATGGAAGCTCTTTCCTACCAGCAATTTACTCAGGTACCAAGGTCGGTCGAGGCGGACGTGCCGGGCGATTCGTTGGGACTGGTAGCAGCGAGGCTGTACCCGATATCAAGAACCCGCGCTTTGATAAGCAACTGCAACGCAAGCAGCTGGATTTCATTCAGACGCTAAATCGTAATAAGCTGCGCAGCGAGCCGCATCAGCCCGGTGTGGAAGGAGTGATCGAATCCTATGAATTGGCTTTTCGCATGCAGTCTGCCATGCCGGAAGTGATGGATATTACCAAAGAATCCGCAGCTACAATTAACAGCTATGGTGCGGACCGGGGCCCGACAGAGGACTTTGGCAAGCAGTGCTTGTTGGCGCGTCGACTCGTAGAAGCCGGAGTGCGCTTCGTCGAAGTCACGCTTGGGGGCTGGGATCAGCATACCAATCTTACAGCCGACCACGCAGCGCGCGCGGAGGCATGCGACAAGCCAATCGCCGGTTTGCTGCAGGACTTGAAGCAGCGAGACATGCTCAACGAAACACTGGTTATCTGGGGTGGGGAATTTGGAAGAACCCCAGCCGCTCAGGGCGGCGATGGTCGCAACCACAATAACAAAGGGTATACAACTTGGATGGCAGGTGGAGGCGTGAAGGGAGGTTTTAGTTACGGAGCCACCGACGAACATGGCTACGAAGCTGTCGAGGACAAGTGCCACATTCATGATTGGCACGCAACGATTCTGCATCTGCTAGGACTTGACCACGAACAGCTGACCTATCGGTACGCCGGCCGCGACTTCAGATTGACCGACGTTCATGGAAATGTGATGAAAGACATTTTGGCCTAAAGGGCTGTATGAGAGCTTCGAAGTTGCGATTGTTGATCTTATCGATGATTTCTACCAACAGGAGATCAAACGCGTAGAACGCTACCCCATGAAAGCCGTTACTCCGCGTTCTCAGCGTGCTCTCACGCCACTTATCGCGTTTTTTAGTATTTGGCAGCTTTGGGCCGACTGTCGTGTAATCGCTAGTTGACGCCTAGCTCAGCCCATCGGACTTCGCCCTGTTCACTCTCGAGAAATCTGCGAGTGGTCCTGCATAGAGCTAGGCAACCCATCTCCAATGGTGATAATCAGCTCTCCGCCAAGCTGCTGCAGGTTTCTCGCACATCGAATACAGCTGTGAATTGTGCTGAACTGGATCTGTTGGGCAGTGAACGCAGCGGGCTACACTCAACGCATCCATCGCTGCAGAGATGCGCCAATCGTGAGCAATCAAAAATTTGAATGTCTTTAGATTCGCAATTCGGAAAGAAACAGTATGCAATTCGTTCGCTACCAAGACTCCTCGGGACACAATTCATACGGTCGGCGACACAATGACGGTCGTGTGACCCGCGTCCAGGGCGATATCTTCACAACGCATCAGGATACAGGAGAGCTTGCGGATGTGGCGAAGCTTCTGGCCCCAATCGAACCGCGCGACATCATCTGCATCGGATTGAACTATCGCAGGCATGCTGCGGAGGGAAACAATCCGATTCCCCAATATCCGGTTGTCTTTATGAAAAACCTGGGAACCGTCCAGAATCCGGGCGACCCAATCGTTTTACCTCGCCGACTACGTAGCGATGCGGTCGACTATGAGTGCGAATTGGCGGTGGTCATTGGTAAAGAGTGCATCAACGTGGCGAAGGCGGATGCGATTGACTATGTGCTGGGGTACACCTGTGCCAACGATGTGAGTGCGCGGGATTGGCAAAAAGAAAAAGGTGGTAGTCAATGGTGTCGCGGAAAGACCTTTGCAACTTTCTGTCCACTCGGACCGTGCTTGGTAACCACCGATGAGCTGAAGAATCCAAACGATTTGTCGATCAAAACCGTCCTTAATGGTGAAACCATGCAGGATTGGAACACTAATGACATGATCTTTGATGTGCCCACCTTGATCGAGTTCTTGAGCGGAAGCACGAAGTTGGTTCCCGGTACGGTAATCTTGACTGGCACTCCACACGGCGTGGGCAGTGCCCGCAAGCCGCCTGTGTTTTTGAAACATGGGGACGTGTGCACCATTGAGATTTCTTCCATCGGCGCGCTGACCAATCCAGTGGTAGACGAGGGATAATTGGGAGCGGCAAGCAACAAATCGATGACTCGCAATGCCACTTGCTCGATAGCTGAGCTAAAATGGCGGTCACGCACTTCCCCTCTTAAATCTAAAGGTCGCTTCCATGAAATTGCCTAGGCGGTTTTTTCAGTCTGTTTGTCTTGGATTAATTTGTTTGCCTGCCGCGCTGCAGGGGCAAGACGTCAAGTTCGACGCACGTCAACTTGCCGTCGATGCCAACGAAGGTATTGCATCAGCGGACGTAGATCAGGATGGAAAGCTCGATATCCTGGCCGGTCGATTCTGGTACCGCAACGGTGACTGGACACCTCGCCCGCTGCGCCAAATCGATGATTGGAACGGCTATGTTGAAAGCAACGGTGACTATGTTTTCGACATCAACCAGGATGGATTGCCGGATGTGGTTGCAGGATCGTTTTTGCCAACAGAAATTTATTGGTACGAGAATCCCGGCGAGCGTGGGCTTAGACTCGGTCAACTCTGGGCCAAGAAATTGCTTCTAGAAACAGGTCAATCGCAGAACGAGGGAGGAACGTTAGAAGATTTGGATGGCGATGGTCGACCAGAGTTGATCGTCGATCGCTGGACAAAGGATACACCGATGTTAATTTTCCGCTTTGAGGAGAAGGCTATTTCGCAAACCGAAGCCGCTCCCAAAGCAAAGAAGGAGAAGGACGCTAAGCCGGTCGATAGCGCACGATTTCAATTGGTTTCGGCCAAGATTGGCGAAGCAGGCAATGGACACGGGTTGGCTATCGGAGATTTAAATGGAGACGGACGGAAAGATGTGCTCGTCGGCCAGGGTTGGTACGAGCAACCCGCTACCAATCCCTGGGGCCAATTGTGGAAGTTCCACAAAGCTTGGGATCTACATGCTAGCCTACCAATGCTGGTGGTCGACTTG
>JBGSTP010000323.1:0-31503 GCA_041736515.1 Pirellulaceae bacterium | reverse complement strand
TCGTCAAGGGGATCGATTCCGCATCGAACGCTTCATCGTTTCCTCCAACTATATTCCGGTGGCGGACGGCATGAGTGCTGAACTGATTCGCGATGGGGTAGTGGAAATTCAGAGCAACCACGATCGGCTGAAGTTGCGAGTTATCTTTGCAAAGGTGTTTGTCTCCAATCCACAGATTCCATTGATTAGCGAGAGCTGGGCCGCCGACCCGCGCAGCGAAGGATTGGCTGTTTCTCAAGTGGAGATTCGCGACGGGTGGTTAGCCGTTGCTGTCTCGAAATCGGATTCTCAACTGGCGGCCGAAGTCGCAGCGCGGGCTCATGAATTGCGGCAACTCAAGTAGCCTTGCTGCAGCTCTGGTCGGGCTGTCTGGTGGAATCGGGAAAAATCCGACCTAGCGCCGCTTAAGGAGCTGCGTCGGTTTTTTTCTGTTAACTCGCTGGCTCAACTAGCGGTCCAATCTTAGCTCGAACCATTTTGCACTGCCGCCAGCTACAATGCTGGCTTGTCTGAGCGGGGCACGGTTAGTCCGCAGAACCATGCTGCCCGCCCAGCATGGCCAATAGGTAAGGACCAAGATGAAAGCTACCGTTCACGATTCTCCAAAAAAACTGGCAGGCGTTCGTTGTCCTCGTTATTTGATCGACTTTCACCCGAAGCAACTTCCTCACTATTTCACGGATGTGTTGATTATCGGTGGAGGATTGGCGGGACTGCGCGCTGCGAATGAACTCAGCGAAAACATCCATGGAGTGGTGGTTACTAAAGATAAGCTGCAGGAGAGCAACAGCAATTATGCTCAGGGCGGAATAGCCAGTGTCTGGGATCCTGAAGATCGTTTTGAAAACCACGTTGAGGACACATTGGCGGCCGGTGGTAATCTCTGTCACGAGGACGTGGTGGATATGGTCGTGCGCGAAGCGCCGCATCGCGTCGAGGAGTTGATCCAATGGGGAACACGCTTCGACACGCAGGATGGCCAGCTCATGCTTGGTCGCGAGGGAGGGCATAGCCGCCATCGCATCCTGCACGCCTTGGGCGATGCGACTGGCAAAGAAATCATGCGAGCCGTAATCGATCGAACTCGCGCACGTTCCAATCTACAGATATGGGAGCAGGCCTTCACCATCGACTTACTCACCAGGGAAGGACGATGTTGCGGAGCGGTCATATCGCGCGAAGAGAAGCCACCGCTAATGCTATGGGCCAAACAAACAATTCTTTGCACCGGAGGATGTGGTCAGATTTATCGGGAAACGACCAATCCGCGTGTTGCTACCGGCGATGGCCATGCACTTGCTTATCGAGCTGGAGCCAAATTGCGAGATATGGAGTTCATGCAATTCCATCCAACTGTCCTCTATATTGCAGGAAGTTCTCGCACCCTGGTTACCGAAGCCATCCGTGGCGCTGGAGCCCATTTGGTAGACAGCAACAACTTCCGCTTTATGAGCGAGTACGACGAGCGACTGGAGTTGGCTCCGCGGGATGTGGTAAGCCAATCCATCGTACGTCAAATGGAGAAGACACAGCACCCTTGCGTCTACCTGTCGCTAAAGCATTTGGATGAAGCCAAAGTGCGTGAGGAATTCCCTGGGTTTGCAGCAGCCTGCACGAAGTTTGGTTTGAACGCTGCTAAAGATCCGATTCCCGTTCGTCCCGGCGCGCATTATATGATAGGTGGCGTTGAGGTTGATTCCCATGGCCGCACCACGGTTCCAGGATTGTGGGCAGCCGGTGAAGTGACTAGTTCTGGTCTACACGGTGCCAATCGACTAGCCTCCAATAGCTTGCTCGAAGGCTTAGTCTTTGGTGTCCGCGCTGGACAATTGGCTTCGCAGGAGGCACAGCAGTTGCCAGATGACTTCCGTGCGCTACCGATAACCAGTCAACGCACCTACAAGCTGACTGAGCCGCTCGACTTGGCTGATATTCGCAATTCGGTGCAAAGTCTGATGTGGCGTTTGGTTGGCGTCCAACGTCGCGCTGAGCGATTGCAGGAGGCGATCCAACAAATCCATGCCTATTCTCGATACGTGCTACCCCACGCCTTCGATTCCGAGGAGGGCTGGGAACTTCAAAACATGCTCACCGTATCGCACATGATGGCCGAAGCTGCCCTGGAGCGCACCGAGTCCCGCGGGGTTCACTTGCGAACAGACTTCCCCGCAACGGACAACGCGCACCAGAGACATCACCTGGTGTTCGAAATGCAGTGAATGAATTCTCAGTCGGACCTGGCTAGTTCACTGTATTAGCTGAGCTCCAGGTTGGAACTCTCCTCCACGAGAATTAGATTGCCGCGAACTTCAACAACGTGAACCGGCACGCCCTCATCGATCATCTTACCCGTACCGACCACTGCCACGATTTCCCGACCGAACTGGGCCTTTCCAGAAGGGTTCAATCGTGTGGTAGTCAAACCTGCTTGCCCCAACAAATGCTCGCGATGCACGATCGCTTCGCGCATTTCCAATTCGTCGGTGTCATCGGCGCCCGCCGGTTGCAGGGTGACCCAACGCATCATGGGACTATTTTCTATCTGCTTATGCATGAACAGCAGCCCGATCATGCCGCCCAAGGCCATACAGGACACCCAGAACAGGTTCGATGCCACTTCGCTAAGCTGTGCCGATGTCGTGGGCCACACAAAGGTCTGGCTCGCCAAAACGACCGAAATTAATAGCATTAGTAGGCCGCCGATACCAAATAGGCCAAATCCAGGCAGTACAAACAGCTCGATGGCCAGCGCAATCAGGCCAACAACAAACAGTAGTATTTCGAGCGCTTCAACATTCCCATTGAGCCCTTCAATCCAGAAAAACCCAGTGAAGCACACAGCTGCCAGGAGGCCACCAGCGCTGATCCCAGGATTGCCCAATTCGATCATCAACGCAAAAAAGCCAATCGTGAGCAACAGCCTTGGTAGCCAACTCAGCGCTAAAATGTGCTGAATGGACGCATCGAGCCAAGGAGTTTTCAATTCAGCAGGCATCTGGTCGATTCCCAAACGATGCAGAGCTACCGAGCTGCTGTCGTCGATGGAATCGAAGAGTCGATAGCGTAGGGCCATCTCACTTTCAAACGCTTGGCCACCAGCGACGCGTTTCTTTATTTCCCATTGATTAGCATCCGCTTGCTTGGCAACCTGCCATTCAGCAAAAATAGCTCGCTTGCCAGTCTCCTGTTGAATGTACTCGTTGACTGCCACGCTCGGGTCGTTCAGAGCGGAAAGGAGCGGCAATGGCCGATTGGCAGATTCAGCCAAATCGCCCACCACTAGCTGCATGGTTTCGCGCTCCGAGTTATTGAGTTTTAAATCCTGCATGGGCCCCACCCTCGCTTCCGTCAATAGCACGGCTTCGTCGCAGGCAACGGCAATCATCGCCACCGCGCCTGTCAGCGACTGCGAGACGATGCCCAGCGAGTACACTTGATCTGCATCGAGATCTGTTATGGTGCTGGATAACCTGGCAGCTTGAAGAAAATCGCATTCCGTCGGTGTCACTTCGATTACAAGCAGATTGACTTGCTCCTGTTCGACCGCATTGGTAATGGCTCGTATTATTTGATTGACGCGGGATGCGTTCAGCTGTCCCCCGATCGTTAGTTTTTTTCCACGCCATTGACGGGGCAATTGCTGCGAAGTGCGCAGCGTACCGCGCAGGCCCAGTGCCTGCGGAACTTCGGTTGTGTCCTCGACTAAGATACAGCCATAGGCTCGCAATTGCTGACCACTGTATTGAGCTAGGCCCCCTCCCGACCAAAGTGTTGTTTCACGCCTGACCTCTCCTGCTTTTCGACGCTTGTCAGCTTCTGCACGATCGACGACCTGAGTTGTTCCGTCGCTTAGTTCCAGGCGATAGACCTCGGCATTGGGATCCAGCATCGACATCACGATGGATTGTGGAAGAGTTTGACGGCGCGCAACAGCCTCGACGTAAGCACCGACAATTGTGGGATCGAGTGGTTCATCGATCGAGGCCCGCCCAATTTCGGCAAGTCCCGCGAGCAGGATTTCCTCACAGGCTAGTACGGGAAGAACGGCATGTCCATAAATCGACTCAGGGACATAGGCCACCAAGCGGACTCGGCTGGCAACCTCCGGCTTGTTCAGGCCGCGTGCCAGAGCAAGGCTCCGCTCGAACTGACTCCCCCGCGATCCCATACTACCATTTCCCGGTTCGCCACCACCCTCTGCCACCGCAGTCGCTTTGAATTGCAGGACAACTATGGGGCGCTCACCCTCGACAGGCGAGTCGGCGATGCGATTGATTTGCTGCAAAGCCAATGCATCGCGATCGCCGACCAGTGGCAATTCCACATTGACCAAATAGCCCTGCCGCTCGGCAGCCAGTTGTGGAGCTTGACTATAGGCCCATTGGACGCCGCCCGAAAAAAGTCCGATGATCGCCAATAGCAAACGGGCCGCAGGGTTGAGTCGTCCGCCCTCCTCTTTCCTCGGGTAAAAATAGTCGACGGGCGCTGGGAAGTAACTGTTTAGGTCTAAAGTGTGTTTCATAACTGCATCTTATCGCGAAACCAACGCTCTGTTCAAATCCAGACAGCATCATTTTGCGGCCAGTCTGCATTCAAAGCAGTTGCGAACTGGCCTTAAGTGCAACTGTCACGCAGTGCAACTGGTCGACAATCTCTTAGGCTGGGAAAACAGTCGGGTTGGTCGGTTGCTTTTTCCCGCCCCGTGCTCGAGAGCGCAAGGGCCCTTCCAAACCCGCAAAATCCCTTCAAAACAGTGAGCGGCGGGCAAACCCTGCGTTACCCGAGGGACTCGCACGGCTGGATTTGCAGGGAAGAGAGGAATATTGAGTACACTGGAATATTGGGCTCGCTAACTGGATACCTGGGTAGTCGCAAGATTGCGAACCCCGCGGCTGCACGCCCCCCCGCAATAAGGGCTTGCTCGATTCAAGGACATTGAAAATGTTTGCTCGCTTTCGGGCTATTTTGCTATTCTCCGCCGTTGCCTCGCCTTTGTTCGTTGGCAGTTCGCTGTTAATCGCAGCCAACCCTGCGTCCGAGATACCCCAGGTGAAGCTGATTGATGCGGCGATGGAACAACAGTGGAAGGAGCTTGGTTTGATCTCCGCAGGGGACGAGGACGAGCTCAAGTGGTGTCGGCGTGTATTCCTGGATTTGATTGGACGCATTCCAACCTACGAGGAGATGAACGAGTTCGCCCGGGATAAGGACCATCGCAAGCGCGAGCAGTTAGTCGATTCTTTGCTCAACGATGGTAAGTATACCGAGGAGTTCGCGGGCCATTGGGCCACACTCTGGAGCAATATTCTGATTGGACGCAGTGGCGGCAATGACCGGCGTTCGTTGATTAATCGCGATGGTATGGGCAAGTACTTGCGGGACTGTTTTGCGAGCAACAAACCCTACAATCAAATGGTCTACGAACTAGTAACTGCAACGGGAGCGACTAAACCTGGCGAGGACGGTTTTAATGGCGCCACAAATTTTTTAGTGGACAAGGTCAACGAAGAAAATGCGACACTTGCCACCTCTTCGACTTCGCGGATCTTTCTTGGCATGCAAGTTCAGTGTACCCAATGCCACAACCATCCGTTCAATCAATGGAAGCAACAGAAGTTTTGGGAATTCAATGCCTTCTTTCGGCAGACTCGTGCACTGCGCAGGTTCGTGGACGGCGGTCGCGATATCGAGTATGCCGAACTCATTGATCAGGACTTTGCAGGCGAGGGGGGGCGAGCGGAAGAGGCCGAGATCTACTTTGAAGAGCGCAATGGTTTGTCGCGGGTGGCATATCCAGTTTTCGTGGATGGCACCCCCATAGATCGTAGCGGCTACGTCAGCCAAACAATTCGACGAGCCGAGTTGGGTAAGCTGATTGTGGGAAGTGAGTTTCTCGAAAAGATGATGGTCAACCGTTTGTGGGCGCACTTTCTGGGCTACGCCTTCACCAAGCCGCTGGATGATCTTGGCCCGCATACCACTATCTCACACCCTGAGTTGCTTGAGCAATTAGGGCAGGAGTTTAAGAATTCGAGTTACGACACGCGGGCGCTGATGAAGTGGATCACACTATCTAGGCCGTACCAGTTGACGAGCAAGATCAGTTCGACCAACGAATCCGACGATCCGACTTTGGGCGAAGTACCTCAATTCAGTCACTTTTATTTGCGGCAGATGAGTGCAGAACAGCTCTATCATTCGCTTGTAAAGGTGGGTGGAGAAGCCAAGGGCACGCTCGAACAGCAGCAGGCAGAACGCGATCGTTGGCTCGGACAATTCGTCGTCGCCTTTGGTACCGATGAAGGCGACGAGGCAACGACCTTCAATGGGTCCATCCCGCAGGCGTTGATGATGTTTAATGGCGAATTGATCCAACGTGCAACCGCAATTGACGCCGGATCTTGGTTGGGCACATTGGCAAAATCGAATGCCAAGTATCCAGACAAAGTCAATGCGATTTTCATTGCAGGGCTGGCGCGGCGGGCCAAACCGGATGAACAAAAGATTGCCCTACAGTTGCTGCAGGCGCGAAAGGGCAAAACAGAAGAAGCACTGCAAGACATGTGGTGGGCAATTCTCAACAGCAACGAGTTTATATTAGTTCAGTAAGTCAGCACAGCGACTACAAGCTGTTCAGGCGCTTTAGATTTCCTCAAGGAACCAATCGATGCAGTGGCAAAATCAAACAACACCGCGCGGAATGACACGCCGCCACTTCATGCAGCATACCGCTGGCGCATCGGCGATGCTTGGGTCCTCGTTGGCGCTTGGCAATTCCCTTCGCTTGCACGCGGACGAACTGAAACGCAATCACAAGTCGGCTATTCTGCTGTGGATGGGAGGCGGGCCGTCAACAATCGATTTGTGGGACCTCAAGCCCAATGCAGCCACGGGTGGCCCCTTCAAAGCGATCTCCACTTCAGGCGACATGCAAATCTGCGAACACTTACCCGAAGTTGCCAAGCAGATGCATAACTTGTCGATCGTTCGCTCGATGAGTACCCGCGAAGCAGATCATGCGCGAGGGCGGTACTACATGCATACCGGATTTGTACCCAATCCCAACATCGAACACCCGAGCTATGGTTCGGTGATTTCGCATGAGCTCATGGCCAATCGCAGCGATTTGGACATTCCGCCATTCATTTCCGTGGGAGGAGCCAGCGAAGGTCCGGGATTCTTGGGTATGGCTTGGTCGCCGTTTTCGGTAAGCAGCGATGGTCGCATTCGAAATATGGAAATGGGCATCGACGATGCGAGAATGGTACAGCGGATGAAGACGCTGCAGCTAATCGAAGGCGGGTTTATTGGCCAGCGGCGCGGTCCCGCTGCCGAGGATCACATGAAGATCCTAAAAAAGACCTACGATCTTATGACCAGCGATCAGATGGACGCTTTCAAGGTAGATAGCGAACCACAGACCGCCAAAGATCGCTATGGAGACAACGCTTTCGGTCGCGGTTGCCTCATGGCTCGTCGCTTGGTTGAAGCGGGGGTGCCGTTCGTTGAAGTCGACTTAGGTGGCTGGGATAACCATGCCGGCATTCACAACATACTCTCCACACAGCGGTTGCCAACATTGGATAAAGCCATGAGCGCCCTGGTGGAAGACCTGGAACAACGGGAACTAATTAAGGACACTGTTGTGATCTGGATGGGCGAATTCGGGAGAACGCCAACTATCAATGGCAATGCGGGACGCGATCATTGGGCGCGATCGTGGAGTGTCGTCGTGGGCGGTGGCGCGCTCAAAGGCGGCTTGGCAGTCGGCGAAACCGATGCCGAAGGCCGACAGGTGATCACAGAACCCTATTCTGCGGAAGACCTCATGGCGACCGTTTGCAAAGGACTAGGCATCTCATTGGAAACGACCTACCAGAGCAAGAACGGGCGTCCGATGAAAATCGCCAACGGTGGCAAACTGATCCGAGAACTAGTGAGTTGATCCAAGTGACTCTTGGTCAAAGGAACGGCGTGGCAATTGAAAGCAAAGACGCTTCGACGATTAACAAAAGCGAAATGGAACTCGACCTGTCGGAGTTGGTAGCACGGCATCAGATCATGGTGTGGCGATATCTTCGCGCACTCGGCGCTGAAGCTGCGCTCGCAGATGATTTGACCCAAGATACGTTTTTAGAGGTAATGCGCCGACCGTTCGAGCAGTTCAGCGATGCGGCAACGGCCAGCTACCTGCGACGTGTGGCTCATAACCTGTTCATCTCGCGCCGTCGTCGCGAGAATCGCATGACCGTCACGGAGCATGCCGAACAGTTTGAGACAGCTTGGCTCCGCTGGGCTGGATTTGACGCCGGTAACGACTTGCTCGATGGATTGCAGGATTGCTTTCGCCGCTTAACCAATCGCGCACAATTGGCATTGCGCATGCGATTTGGAAACGAGGCGAGTCGCCAGGGAATCGCCGAGTCGCTGGGGATCAGCGAACATGGTGCAAAAAACTTGATGCAGCGCGCGAAGTCACAGTTGCGAGAATGTCTCGAAAAGAAATTGCAGTAAAGCCTGAGAAATGACTGATCATTATTCCGAACAAGTTTTCGACTATTTTCTCGAAGAGCTGGTCAGTGAGCAGCCACCACCGGACCTCTCCGCCCAGATTGAATTGCGATGGAGGCGAGAACAAGAGAATTCCGGCAGCCACACCCGAATGCGACCTTCGACTGTCAATCCATCCCTGGTTGTTGCCGAATTGGTCGACCAACCTGTTTGCAATGTTGCGTCGTTCGCTGCACCGAGCCACCGTCGGTCCTCAACATTTTCTCCACGAAACCTTATTGCAGTAGCCCTGGCTGTAGCGGCCTGCGGAATGTTCATCGCCCTAAGTTCGCGACTCGCCCTGCTCGATGTTAATGATACGAAACTGGTTGTGGAGGCAGCCGATCCTGGTAAACAGTTGGATGGACAGGCAGTAGCCTCAGCTCCGCACGTTGCACCAGCGAAAGCCTCGCGGAAACCACAGCAAACTAGCGAGGCATTACCGTTGGACAACATTCCGTTCGCCTTGGACTCAGCTACGGTTTCCCACAGTCTTCCCAATAAGCTGATTCCAGGCTCGATAACGCAGTTAGACTCTCAACAGATTACCTTACAGATCGACCAAAGCCTGACGATGATATGGCGCGAACTCGGCTTAACGCCCGCCCCCGCTCTTGCGGCCACGGAACGAGCTCAGCAGGTTGCTCGGCTGATCAACGGCAGCCAGGCAAGTTCGTTTTCTCCAAGCACCGACTTGAATAGCCTGGTGGTCGAAGCAACCCAGTCTCTCGCCTTTGCCAGACTGTGGTCGGATAGATTTGTCAACGTGTGGTTTGCACGCAGCAGCCTCGCCTTGGATGACTCGAGATTGCAAGATTTGAGAAAAGAGACAGCCGCTCTGATCCGTGACGAACTACCGTGGAACACTGTTCCCCTAGAATTGCTGGGGGGAGACGTCTCGAGTCCAGCCGCAGCTGGCGAGAACGCCACCACTTCCGCTTTTGTGAGCGCGCTGTCTGGCAATGGCAACCATCGTTTAGTGGCTCGAATCGGCAATAGTTTTTTGGATGCTAATTTAGCTTGCGCCCGTTGCCACGACTCCAACTTGGTTACCTCCGACAAGACGGCTGTTTTGAACTTTGATAAACAGAATGTCTATTGGTCTTTAGTTGCGCTGCTTCAGGGGCTCGATGCGCGGAGCGACGAAAATGGAAAACGCGTTGCTTTGGATCGACAAGCCCAACAGCTTGCATCCGGAAAACGCCTGACGACTTACTTTGATCTGCTCGATGGTCGTCTTCAAGCGGCTGAGCCGCAACTACCCGATGGGCAAGCCTGGGAGGCTATCGAATCGGCACAGCTTCCTAGAATTGCGCTCGCGAAGTGGCTGAGCGAGTCTGAAGCATTCGATGCTGCAACAGTGAACCAAGTCTGGAAAGTAATCTTTGGACAAGAACTTGCCCCCCAAGTATTCGCCAGCTCGAACAATGCGGCGTTTAACATAGCCGTGGAGAAACGCCGCGAACTGCAGCTGTTTCTAGCGCGACAATTCCGCGCGCATGGCCATGATTTGAAAGCGCTGGTAGGTTGGATTGCGCTTAGCCAAGCTGCAGGGCTGAGCCGACAAGAGATCAACCAAGGCGATTGGCTTAACGCCGCTGATAGCGAATTGTCCAGGTGGCAGTTGTCCGACCTGATGTTCGCCGCTGGTCCCACCAACTCTCCAACGAAAAAGGATTCATTGGAAGACTTGTTGGCAGCCGTGATGAAATGGAGAGGCAGCGCGATTGGTGAGAGTGCTGCAGCGACTACCTTGGCGCAGCCCTTGCCCAACGCTCCGGTATCTCCTAAACGCCGTCAGCAAGCAATCCAGGCCACGTCCCAAAGCTCGATGCCCAGTCAAAGCTTCGTGCTGCATGGTGAGCTGCACAGTCCCGACGAACTGTCATTTGTCGACCGCCTACTAAAGTCAAACCGCTTGAGCTGGGATCAGTGTGTAGAGCACGTGGTCTTGCTAAATCCCGACAATACCGCCAACGCGCGGATCAAGCACCTAGCTGACGAGCTGCTCCGGCAGCATAGCGGCGATGCGCGGTCTGCGTTGCTGGACCTGCTGTGGGCAGTCAAGAGTTCCGATATCATCTAGCCTAGTCAGCCTGCTCCCAAAGCTCTAAACCTTTGACAAGCATGGTGGCGTACTGACAAGGCTGCAATCGAAAACCAACCCTCAGCTTACTACTACCAGGTTCACCGTATTCGTCCGCGCCAATTTCCGTATGGACGCTTTGAGGCACCAACAACAAATCTCGCTCCCCACGTGAAAAGAACACGTCGCGCGGATGCGAAAACCTGAGCTTATGACGCTCGATACCAAACTCGGCCAACACCTCCTTTAATGTCTTAAGTGTGTCGGCATCCCAGTTCGTCTGGCGACCCGATGGCAGCGGTATTCGTTGCCCTCTCAATCGGTCAATGTCGTCTATCGCCAAATGTTTAGGAAAAACCCATCGACCGCCAATCGAATCGAGAAATAATTGATTTTCGGGCGTCAGTAGTTTTGCCAACCTTCGCGAGACGATTTCATTCCAAATCTTTGCCTGAAACGCAGCCACGTAAAGACCTCGTAGATCCTGTCGAATGAGCGCGACTGCTTTTTTGAAACCTGTAGGGTGATCGACTAAATACGTCACGATGCTGCGGCGGTGGCTACGTTCGAGCCGATCTTTACAGACTTGCCAATCCCCCCAATGTGTGCGCAGGATCTCTTTTTGCTCGCGGTCGTCTGGACGATCATGCCGATTGGCTTCTGCAATCGCCAAGTATAACGCTTGTTCATAGTCGGCTAAACACCAAGGATGGGCGACAAAGCGTCCGCTTTCGCCCACCGATCCAAATCGCTGATCATCAAAGTAATTAGGAATGGCGAGCCCGATAGTTTTCAACAGGTCGTGGAGCCGCTGGGCGTGCGCAGGCTCCAAATCCCGTAGGGTGATATCGAACTCGTTTGCCAGGATATCTTTGGCGGTAAATTCTCGGGGCGATTGACCGAGGTAGCTTAGCGTAAAGCCTGGTCGCTCGATGCCAGTCTGCGGTCCCTCAAAAATGGTTAATAGCTGAGTCGTGACTGCATGGCGGTCCTTGAGTCCACCGTAGTGCAAGTCGCGGCGCGGCAGATTCCAGATGGAAAGAATCTCGCTCGCGACTTCCGGGGTAC
Organism: Pirellulaceae bacterium; assembly: GCA_041736515.1. GTDB lineage: Bacteria > Planctomycetota > Planctomycetia > Pirellulales > Pirellulaceae > Aureliella. Next base: position 19,799 of record JBGSTP010000323.1, on the reverse strand, counting down.
CCAAACCGCTCTTTTCCAGGCGATAGACAGCATGACGTCCCACAGCCGCACCCACGACCGGCTGGACAAAAGGGAAATTGCTGATCTCGCGAACTATAAAATCCTCGCGTTGCCTTTTGACCTTCATGCAATTATTTACTTAGCTCGACGTAATGGAACTGGATCGGAGGACTCAGCGGAACCGATCAAGCTTGGGATAAAACACACAAAAAGCGGCGAATCAGCCATCATACCTCCACGGGCTACGTTGCCTGCCGTCCCGGCCTACTGACATGGTCGTTTTTCTGAATTTTCGTACAATTTGCCCGAACCCGAACTTGCAATAACAGCTCCGGGGTAAATGGTGATGCTGGATTGTCAGCGTCGCTCTTTAGGAACTCGATGCAAACTGAACAACTGCGAAACTGGATACGGAAGAAATGAGCGATTTAGCGGAGCTGATTCCCAATCGATTTGACTATCAAACGGTCTGCACAGAACTATACGCGGCTTGGGAGGCTGACGGCTGCTTTCGCGCCGAAGTGAACCCGCATCGCAAACCATTTACGATCGTCATTCCGCCTCCGAATGTCACCGGCGCACTCCACCTGGGGCATGCCCTAAACAATACACTGCAGGACATCCAAATTCGTTGGCATCGCATGCGAGGCTTTGAAGCATTGTGGATGCCGGGAACAGACCATGCGGGCATTGCGACTCAAGCGGTCGTAGAGCGCCGGCTAAAGGAACTCGAAAACAAGACGCGGCATGATCTCGGTCGGGAAAAATTGGTCGAGCGAATTTGGCAGTGGAAAAATGAATCCGAAATTCGCATCTTAAACCAGCTTCGCAGCATGGGATGCTCCTGCGATTGGTCGCGCACGCGATTCACACTCGACGATATCTGTGCGAAAGCCGTACGAACGACTTTTTTTGATCTGTTTGGCAAGGGGCTGATTTTTCGAGGAAAACGCCTGGTCAATTGGGATACATTTCTACAAACTGCCGTGAGCGACGACGAAGTCTTCCACGAAGTTGTCAAAGGGCATTTTTGGCACTTGAAGTATCCTGTCATCGATCCCGCGGTGGGCGAGCCGACGCATGTTACTATCGCCACAACGCGGCCGGAAACCATGCTGGGTGATACGGCTGTTGCCGTTCATCCAGATCCCGCAGCCGCACTGGATGCGGTCGAGAAATCATTGAGGATAAAGCTGGCGGCCGCACCAGCCAAAGAGCGTCCGCCGTTAGAGCAACAACTCGACGAACTGAGCGCGCGTCGGGAAACGCACTTGCCTTTACTGAAGACACTGGCTGCGATGGCTAAGCGGGGAGCAAGACTGCGGCTGCCATTGTTGGAGCGGGAGATCCGGTTGGTGGCCGACGTTTGGGCCAAGCCCGAAATGGGAAGCGGCTGTGTTAAGATCACGCCCGCGCACGATCCAAATGATTACGAAGTCGCCTTGCGATGCGACTTGCCGATGATCAATATCCTGAATGTCGATGGCACCCTGAACACCGAAGCTGGCAAGTACCAGGGGCTGACAGTCCGCAAAGCACGACAGCAAATCGTTGAAGAGCTGGAGGCTCTCGGCCTAGTTGCGGAAATTGAAGATCGCGACATCGATCTGGCACACAGCGATCGCAGCAAGACACCCATCGAACCCTACCTGGCGGATCAATGGTTCGTAAAGATGGACCAATTAGCGCAAGCCGCCATGAACGCCGTAACCGACGGGCGTGTAAAGATCATCCCAGAGCGATATGCCAAGGGTTATCTCGATTGGCTCGGTGAAAAACGCGATTGGCCCGTTGGACGGCAACTTTGGTGGGGACACCAGATCCCCATCTGGACTCGTGATTGCGTTGAGGAAGCTGCAGCCAAAGCCGAGCTTGCGCGACTTTCCCAGCTACCCGATTGCTCAGCGGGACAGATTCAGTTCACCCTAGAAGCGCCAGCTGTCATCCATGTTTCGGTGCGCGACGAGGGCCATCCGGCTGAGAAAATGCTCGAGTCCTCAGGCTATGTTCGGCAAGCCGATGTGCTCGACACATGGTTTAGCTCTGCTCTTTGGCCTCACTCCACCTTGGGCTGGCCCAATCAGACACCTGAGCTCGAGTATTTCTATCCTACCAGTTCATTGATAACCAGCCGCGACATCATCACGCTCTGGGTTGCCCGCATGGTGCTGATGGGCCTAAACAACGTCGGGGAAGTCCCGTTTAAAGAAGTCTTCATCCACCCCAAGATCCTGGATGGCTATGGCGAAACGATGTCCAAGAGTAAGGGGAACGGAGTCGATCCTATCGATGTGATCGACAAGTTCGGTCCGGACGCGCTGCGATTCGGGTTGTGTTGGTTAGCAACCGACACCCAAGATGTGCGCATGCCCGTTCAGTTCGAGTGCCCGCATTGCGAGGCCGCAGTCAATCAAACGAAGCAAAACCGAGAGCAGCCAACGATCGAGTGCCCCAGCTGTAACAAGTTATTCTCAACCCAATGGGCCAAGTCTGTTGAAGAAAAATCCTACCCCAAAGCTCCGGTCACCAGCGAGAGATTCGACGTTGCTAGAAATTTCTGCAATAAGCTGTGGAACGCTGCGCGCTTTGTCATGATCAACCTCGAAGGCTTCCAGCCGATGCAACTGGATGTTCTATCCCTTCCACTGGAGGATCGCTGGATTCTGTCGCGACTCTCGACAACCACAAGACTGGTAAGTGAAGCGATTGGCGGCTACCACTTCAGCGAAGCGGCGCGATTAGCCTACGATTTCGCTTGGGATGAATTCTGCAGCTATTATGTGGAGATGGCTAAGCCTCGATTGCAGGACCCCAAACTCAAAGCAGCGACACAGCAGGTTCTCGCACATACCCTCGATCAGTTATTGAGAATCCTGCAGCCAATGATCCCGTTCATCACCGAGGCCATTTGGCAGCAGCTGGCTCGTTTCGGCAAGGTGAGAACACTCTGCGGAACTCCCGAGCAGCAAAAATGGCTGATGAAGGCCTCCTGGCCCACTGCGAATACGGATCATCAAGATACCCAAATCGAGCAGCAATTCAGCCGGTTTGTTGCAGTACTGGGCGCGTTGCGAGAAATTCGTTCGCGACAAAACCTTGCGCCCAAAGAAGAAGTTACATTCACGGTCGCCTGCGATGATGCCACCAAGTCGCTGCTGGAACCAATGGAGCCATTCTTCAAAGCATTGGCACGCGCAAACTGCCTCGGTCTTGGCAGCAATTTCGCGATACCCGATATGCCTGCCCAACTAGTCGTCGACGGCATGGAGGTAACGCTAGACCTCGGCAAGTTCATTGATGTCGAAGCCGAGATAGAGCGCAATGAGAAACTCGAGCAGAGCTTGACTAAACAGATTACCGGAAAACAAGCCAAACTCACCAACGAGAGCTTTGTCAGCCGAGCTCCCGCTGAAGTTGTGGAAAAAGAGCGTGAAAGTCTTGTCGCCCTACAACAGCAATTGGAGTCAGTCACTACCGCGCTGACAAAGCTTAGACGCAAAAACCAGTGATGCCCGCATCGCCTTGTAACGGCCCTCGCCACATTTTATGAAAGAACCGCGGCGACGATTAGCAAGGACTTCCGCGAGTGTTTAGTCGGTCTCGTGGGCTTCATTACCTACCCAGACCCCGACTCTATTTCTCCGTTGGTCACAACCACGACGAAGCCTGCCAGTTGGCCCCAAAAACCGAGTGCAAGCGATCGACGAAAGCATGAGCACGGAACATCTCGAAATCCTTTTTCTTGGCACTACGGCAGCACGTCAACTCGCGGTAGCGGCCCCCGGATTGTCGCTTATTGGCGTGTGACTGCGGGAGGTTGGACGGCAATTTTCGATTCAGGAACCAGTTCGATGCGGACCTCAACACCCTTGAGATACTTGTCAAAGAAATTGGTCGTCAGCTCCCTAATCTCCGGTCGAGAGAAGGCTGGGCCACCGTGGCCTGAACCGGGCAATGTTTGCATCCACACATCGACTCCCTGCGCCCTAAGCGCTGCCTCAAATTCGACGCTCTGCGCATAGGGAACCAGCGCATCGTGCGTGCCATGCAAGATCAGCATCGGAGGGCTGTCCTGACTAACGTAATGAATGGGGCTAACAGCGTCGGTGTGGACTTTATTGTCTACCAAGCTCACTCCGATCAGTCGCGAGTAGGGATCGCTCTGCGTGTTGAACTTGAAGATATTGCTGACATTCTTATCGTCAGCCGCTTGCTGCATTACGGTAGAAAAATTGGTTGGACCAAAAATGTCGCACACACACTGAACGACATCAGATTGGTCTTCGTTGCCTCCAATTGGCGGGAATCGCTTCTTGCCTCCCGAGGTTCCCACTAGTGCTGACAAGTGTCCACCTGCGGAGCCTCCTATTACTCCAATCCGCTCTGGATCGATATTGTAGTCCTGGCGATGTGCCCGCAACCAGCGAATGGCAGCTTGACAATCCTGAATCTGGGCCGGGAAAACCGCCTTTTGACTAAAGCGATATCCGACACTTGCCACCACATATCCACGGCTAACCAGGTAAACCACCGGACAAGGAAATTTGTCGCCTCCCATCCATCCTCCACCGTGAATGTGAACGATTAGCGGCAGCAGCTTGTCGGTTGACTTCTCGGGTAGATACAAATCCAGTCGCTGTGCTTCGTCTCCTTCCTCGACATACCCGAGGTCCCGTTCAATCCTAACTCCCGCAGGCAAATTGGGCTCTTGTGCTGGTGTCCATGCAGACAGTAGCAAACCAACAGCAAAACTGAATACTGCCGCTCTCGAGAATACCATTGAGAACACTTTCAAGCTGTGGTGAATTTCCGTGTGGCTGCGAAGTTTCATGTTTAGATCTCGGGGTCGGGAGACGTATGGCACCAAGCCATCATAGCATGAATCAGCGCAACGCTGACTGGCATGGCTTAGATAACCGGCACTATGAGTTAACCCAAACGTAGGTCGCCAAGCTTGGTTTTCGCGCAACTACTTCACTCCGGGGTCAACGTTGAAAACTGGCCTGCCGCACAGGAATGCGTCGAGAGCTCGCCGAAGATCGTAGACTGACAGAGTTGCTGGTGTTGGCAGGGTAATCAACAGCCTCACTGATAGGGTCTTGATCGTTAGGAGGTGCGGAAATCGTGGGAACTGGCCGGACAGGTGACGGGGGTGGAACTTCCGTTATGGTTGCCGCTGGTTCTGTCCAGGATTGAATCATCGAATTGGGTACCGGATTGACAAATATGACGTCATGGCTGCCGATGAGCCCAACATCTTGCATGCCATTGTGAATTCGGGGGCGCGGATGGTGCTGTGGACAATAGCAATCATGGCAATCGGGAGTGAAGGGACCATTGACTGCGGTTTGTACACAACTCAACTGCTTTTGCGTGACATCCAGCGCCTCCATTTCACGCTCTAAGCCTCCGCAATAGCCTACTATTTCCGGCATGATGAAGACAATGAGTTCGCTTTCACGCACATCGGTATCGTGCGCGCGGAATAGGGCACCGACATATTTGATATTCATGAGTCCAGGAATTCCCTTTACCGTTTCCACCGTACGCTTGCTGCGGAGGCCGCCAATCACCAACGCCTGACCGTGCGTAACCCGGACTACTGTTGAAGCGCGGCGAGTATCGATGACTGGGTTACCGTTCTGGAAACCGGTGAGTACGCTGAAGGTTGGTTCAACCTGCATTTCAATTGTGCCATCGCTGGCAATATGCGGAGTCACATCGAGCGTAATGCCTGCCTCTTTGAACGACGTCGATCCAATTGACCCGCCTTGCTGAGTTTGCGTCAATTGCTGAACAGGAATTTGCGTAACGATTCCCAACGAAGCCAGGTGCCGATCGACAACTGTCACATGCGGATCAGCTAGCAGGCGGCTGCCTTTGGTTTCATCGAGTGCCTGAATCAATGTTTGAAGTTCGAAGCTGGAGCTAAGGGTACGGAACAGGAATTGCCCTCCAGGGGCAGCCGTTGCGGCGGCGGCAGCGTCAGCGGTAGTGCTAGCTGTATCGGTGACCACACCTGTGAGCGTATTGGCTGAGTTTGTAACCGCGGCGGGAGTCAACAATCCGGTGCCACTGAGCGCTAAGTTGTTGGGAACTCCGTTTGCATCCACGCCTCGGGACATTGTTCGTTGCCCCCAATCGACGCCAAGTTTCTCTAACTCGCCGAGATCAACATCGTAGATATAGCCCGTTATGCGAACTTGCGGTCGCGGTTTATCTAGCTGCTGCATCAGCAACCGTGCTTTGTGTTGAATGGTTGCATCGCCGAATACGACCAGCGTATTCTCTTGCTCAACGAGCGATATATTCGTATCGCCAGCAATCATGTTAAGCGGTTGCTGCAAATCTTTTGCCAGTATGAATTGGGGCCGCAATTCTAAGGGAGCAGGGACCAGCATGCCGTCAGCCTGTGAAATGTTGGTTGCGGATGCTGACGACGAAGCAGGGTCGTTTGCGGAGGTTGAAACGAAATTTTTGGGAGATTGGTCGAGTGGGTTTATCTGCGACAAGAGCGTCCGAACGGCTTCGATTCGTTCCGGTGTGTCTAAAATTGTAAGCTTACCCGTGGCGCTGATAGGCACCAATTGACCATCGGCGCTCATCTGTAACTTGAGCGCGGTGATCAGTTCTTCCATTTCTTCGGAGCTGCCTGTGTTTGCATCCAGCACCTCAACACGAAAATTGGAGCGATTGCCCCCCAACTCAGTGTTGGGAAGAACTACCAGACTATTCCCGATTTGCCGAAATTGCAGACCATTTGATATTAGAATGGACTCCAAGATCGACTTTAGCGTTTCGTCTTTGAAAGTGCCGTTCACTTGCCCGGTGACTTCTGCTCCGGCGATGATATTGACATTCCATTGTTGGCTGAGGATGAGAATCACTTCAGACAAGGGCGTCTCGCGAAAAGTTACTGAACCGCGATGATTCAAGGCATCGGCGGCCGGTGGGTCGCCGCGGTTTGCCGCATTCGCGACCGCCTCTTGGGCCGACAGGCTAGCTGTCCCGACACCACTATTGAGCGTGATCGCGCTGCCGTAAACGATAGCGCGAAAGGCCCTCGTCCAGTAGTGTTTTAGGCGACAAGTCGCAAAGGTGGATAAGAATAGTCGCACGGAAATCCCTCCCTGGATTTACCTGCCAATCGTCGATTGTCACTGAACCTTGCTTGCTCGAGATCCTTCTCGCCATTGCACGGTCTCAGTGTTGTTTTTTGCCTCACGCACAAGTTTATAGAAAGCCAAGTTAGCCTCTACACTCAACTGTCCTTGACTCTCCGGATCGCGTGAAAAGTTAATTTGAGCTACTCGCATCAACCAAGTCTTGTGCCGAACTCGTTCCAGAAAATCGAAAATCTGCGCGAGCGTGCCTGTCAAACTTAGGCTCAATTGTTCTGTTGACAACGAGTACGAATTCTCTGGTTCTGCCACTTCTCCTTCGTCCAATTCGTCGTCGTTCTGAGCCAACTTTTCGGGTTCCCAGGATTCGGACGAACCAGCTTGTATCACAGCCTTTCGAAGTTGGCAGTTGCTGTTCTTTGCCATTTCCATCAATTCGCTCTGGATGGTGGGCATCATCTCGGAGCCAACCATGGCTTGCTCAGCGGAGTTCAACTCGGCCATCACGTCCAGCAGCTTTTGCTCGAGCTGAGCAGAGCGACCAGTCAACGATCCGGCTTCGATCTCCTGGCGACGTACGTTCTGAACCCGCGCCTGTTCCCACAGATCGGCTAGGCCTGGAACTTGTATGACAGTAATAGCCAGAAGACCGCATGCACCAAGAAGCGAGAATCTACGGTTTGTTCGGGCTCTGCTATTTTTAACGGCTGTCATCGTGGTAGTGGCTCTCGCTAAGGTGGCTTAGAGGTGGATTACCGAAGCTAGCGATCAGCTCGCTGTTAGACTGTGCGGCTTGTTCTACTATTTCGCAGTGGATTTCAAAAAGCGTCGCAGTCTTTCCATGATTTGATGTTGAACCCACTGATTCCAATGCAACCTCGCTAATCTCCGGTAGATCGCGGAGCGCCTTGAGGACTTCATATGTACGATCCCCTTGCAGCATTGTGCCTTTGAGCACCAGTTCGCCCTGCGCGTCGAACCCGCACCAGTCGAGTCGGCAATCCTCAGGCAGGCAATTCGCCACGCGCGTCACCAACGTCTGGATCGATGGCCCACTTATTTTTTTGTCGAGCCGCTGATATTCGCTGAGTACTTTGCGATGATTGTCAAGCTCCAAGAGTTGCTGCCGCTCGAGATCGTAATTGCTAGCAACCAAAGCTAGTTCTGCTTCGTTGGAGTTGACCCACCATTCAGCACACCAATTGGCGCAAAGAACGCCTACCAGCAAGGCTGCGGCAGCCAGCACGTGCCAGCCATCGCGGAGAACCATGTGGGAGAAAGATTGAGGTTTCGTCGCCAAGTACTTATTGAAGACATCGGTCGTCGGCAGTACATCGGATTCGAGATGAACCAGTAGGCCCCCTAGTGCGCTGACCGTGCCGGCCGACTGCAGAACTTTGCCTTTGAGTTTTTCGTTCAGTCCCGTGGCATTGAGGTCTTGAGCAGTAAGTACATGGTCAAACCCATGCTGTTCGAGCATAGTGCGCAGCTCGTCCGAACCATCGGGTTTGGTCAGTACCATCACCTGCCGCAATTCGGACCCACCGTCGACTTGGCGGTAACGATCGCAGAAGCGTCGAAGTCGCTTCATGTGCTTGCCGATCGTCCGGGCGGTCTGCTCTGCCGTCACGCATTCACCTGCGTGATAGTTGAGTTGCAATCGCCCTTTATAGCTGATGCCAATCTCCGCCCCCGAGGATCCGAGCCAAACTAACAGGAGCGGCGAACGGTCGAGTCCCGCTTGGCCCACCAACCGACAGACACTCGTTAAGGCTCCATCGACGGAAATCAGTTCCAGTCCAGCTTGGGCTGCAGCTGTTTCGATCGTTTCGATAAGACCTCGCTTGATGATAGCCACTTGGCCGTGCTGCCGTGAGTCATCGATGGGAACGGTGCTGTGGCCGATGAGTTTGTCGCCGAGCCCCAGCTGCAAGTAGTGTTGGCTGTTGTCTGTTATCTCAGCTAGTTGCGCGCTCACTTGCTCTCGATTACCTGTCACCACCCGTGTAACGCACATGCGATTGTGAAAACTGACATGGATGGGCTCTCGGCCAAGCCCCTCTTGCTTGGCAATTCTCTGTAGCAAAGCGAGTAACTCCGCGCGAGTTGCTTCGGCGTTCGAACTTTGGGAGGTCCACGGCAGTTCGCCGCTGCTGTGCAAACTCCAGTCGTTTCCTATGCGTTCCACCTTGGCATAGGATATGGCGCTCAAGCCAATATGAAGTGCAAATTTCGGCAAGTTGGGCATGCGGGTTGTATTCTGCGCGGGAACTGCTGCATGGGAACCAGGAAGTTGTCTTCCGAAAGGCTTGAGACCTTCCGTGGAACTGTAGGTTATTCTTGCTGGCCAAACAGCAACAAGGTAACAGGCGCCGCAAGAAACCGCTCAATGCGGCAATAGAATCGCTACAATCGGCACGCGCGAGTTACGAAAGACGCGAATTATGCAGGACCAATCGAATGATTCGTGACTTTGCAGGCGGGTAGCGAATTGAGAAACGCCTTCCCGTAGTATTTCGTTTTGATTCGAGGATCGAGGATGACGACAATTCCAGTATCCTTGGCGGTGCGAATCAATCTTCCAAAACCTTGGCGCAGCTTGATAACTGCTTCCGGCACCTGGTAGTCATTGAACGGATTGCCGCCTGACTCGCGAATTGCGTCTAGACGCGCCTCCAGCAGTGGGTGGTCGGGGACGCTAAATGGCAACTTGGTGATAATGACGTTTCCTAGTGCGTCGCCTGGTACGTCGACTCCCTGCCAAAAACTGTCGGTACCAAACAACGCGCCGCGAGGGTTCTGCTTAAATTGCTCCAGCAACTGGCCGCGTGGAGTACCTTCCGCCTGACTGTACAACGTCAAATTGTTCTCGGCAAACCAGCGCTGCATTTTTTGCGCAGTGGAGCGCAGCAGTCCGTAACTAGTAAACAAAACGAAGGCACGTCCCTTTGTTTGTAGTAGGTAGCGTTCTATCATGCTCGGCAGCAATTTTTCAAATTCACTACGTTGGGCGGAAGGATCGGGCATATCGCCAACAATGATTAGTTCGGCCTGCGATCGATAATCGAAGGGGCTGCCAAGTTTTGTGGTAAGGCTACCGCTGGCCCCGATCCGTGATTGGAAGAACTCAAATCCTCCCTCGCGACCTGTAGAAACCGTTGCACTAGCCATGATCACACTAGGCACCTGTTGAAACAACATTTGCCGCATGCGCCCCGAGATATCGATCGGAGCGGCATGCATTTCCATGCGCAATTCACCGCGACGATTGAAGACGCGTTCCAACCAATACACGAACCCGTCTTCTAATTGTTCAATCCAACAGCGAGTATCGTTTGCCAGAGACTCCAGACGCTTGGCAGCGGAAACTAAATCCTGGCGGCGCGATGCATCCTCAGCGTTATCGGATAGTTGCGTTAACTGCTGGGACAAATGCACGAGGTTCTCATTGAGCAGATTGGGGATGATCCCTGGAGCTCTGACGCGTCTTGATGCGCCGCTTTGTTTGCCCATCCATTGATCCAAATCGAACACCATTTGGTCGACTTGGTAGTGGGCGGCTGTTACTTTTTCTGTAAGTCGATCCATGCCCATGGCGACGAATAGGCCTTTACCTGTCGCGGGGTTGTAGAGTTTGTTCAGCGTGTACTGGATCTGCCCATTGGTAACCTTGATACCCAAATGGGAACTCGCGACTGATTCGATCGTATGGCACTCATCCAAAATAGCTGCGTCGTAATCGGGAATCACACCAAAACCGAGTTCACGTCGGATGGCTAGATCAGTAAAAAACATAGCGTGGTTGACGACGAGTATCTGAGCCCCCTGCACGCGACGCCGCGCGCGATAATAATGACACTGGTCATAGGTGTTGCATTTCCGTCCCAAGCAATTGCTCGTGTCGCTGGCTACTTCATCCCACAGGGAGCCCAGCGGTCGGAACGGCAGGCTGCTCAAGGAGCCATCGTTTGTGTTGGCAAGCCATGACTTGAGTTGCTCTAGCTGCGTGAACTCGCTTTCGTTCAACATGTTTGCCGCTCTTTGTCGAGCGATTGCATAACGACGCAAGCTGATGTAGTTGCTGCGTCCCTTAACCAGCACCGACGAGAATTCACGCGGAATTACACTGTTGAGCAAAGGTAAGTCCTTATCAATCAACTGCTCTTGCAAGCTGATGGTGTGAGTGCTGACGACGACGCGGCGGCTAGCTTCAGATTTGTCGACTTGTTGCGGATTTTCGATCTGGTCCGCTGTAGCGAAAAGAATTGCAGGCACCAGATAGGCGAAACTTTTACCCACTCCTGTACCCGCTTCGGCCACAAGATGGCGATCGCTATCCAGGGCTGCAGCCACTGCATTCGCCATTTCCAGCTGCTGTGGTCGCTCCTCGTAGTGCTTTAGACGGCGCGCGATGAGTCCACCGTTGCCCAATATTGAATTCACATCAAGCGACAAAGGAATCGTCCTGGATTGACACTCTTATTCGCAACGGATTTAAATGGGCAGGATTGATATGTGATTGGCTGCAGTGGGAATGCTATAGACGTTGCACAAGTTGTCCACTAACTCGACGAACCAAGTGCCGCATTTCGAGAACGCTTAAGGTACTCAGTACACGGGGCACGGGAAGGCCACTGGACACGACAATTGAATTGATATCCGTGGGCTCCAAGTTGATCGACTGTAGCACGCACGTCTCCTGTTCGTTCAGTTGGAGTTCTGCGGCGTGCCGTACGGTTTGTTCAGGATTGATTTCGATTCCTTCGACCAGCGGCCCGAGAGCGTCCAGCACGTCTTCCGGTGAGCGGATGAGATGCGCTCCATCGCGAATCAATTGATGGCAACCACCGGAATTCGGTGCGGTCACCAATCCAGGCAAAGCAAACACTTCGCGTCCCTGCTCACCAGCCAGCCGAGCCGTGATGAGCGCACCTGAACGTTCGGCCGCTTCTATCACAATCGTTCCCAAGGCCAATCCGCTAATCAGTCGGTTGCGTTGAGGGAACATGCCTTTCTTGGGTTTGGTGCCTGGTGGCATCTCGCTGATTACCGCACCGGCTTGCGCAATTCGCAGGGCCAACTCCTGGTGCTGTGGAGGATAAATCTCAGCCACTCCATTGCTTTGGACAGCGATTGTTCGTCCCTCTGCTTCGAGCGCCCCAAGGTGTGCTGCTGCATCGATGCCACGCGCCAGCCCGCTTACGACTGTCAGTCCGGCTCGCGCCAGCCCGCGGGCGAACCGCTCAGCCTGACTCCTTCCGTATTGCGATGCACCACGTGTTCCTACAATAGCAATTGCCATTGCATCTGTGTGCCGCAACTCACCCCGCAGGAACAACAGCGCGGGGGGATCAGGAATCTCCCGCAGCAGCCGCGGAAACTCAGCATCGAGGGGCAGGAGGATGCGAATGTCGCGCATTTGACATTGTTCAATAACTTGCAGCGCGTTATCCCTGAATTCGGCTGAGCGGAGGCGACGCGCCAAAGTAACCCCGACTCCTTCGACTTCGCTCAGTTCCATCGGACTGGCTGAAAGAACAGCGGATGCGTTTCCGAAACGTTCAAGCAAACGAGCAAGCACAAAAGGCCCAACGCCAGTCGTCAATGCTACCTGAAGGTAATCGATTTGTGCTGGGGCGAATTCCATGCGATTACTAGATACTGGAATTTGGGTTGCAGATCGATCGGAAGCGTCACATTACTCGCCGGCGAACGGCATTTATGTTTCTAGGGTGTGGGCTAGTTTGTCAGGCAGTAAACTGTCTCTTGTCGCTCTTCACCTTTGCCATCCGCTACGCGCAGCAGCAAGCGATTGCCTGAAACGGCTGGGCTTGCAAAAGCCTCGCTCCCTAAACGATTCTCTGCTACCAACTCAAACTTGTTTGGGTTGGGTTTGACTACATAGATTGTGCCTGCCTCGTTAGCCCAGTACAAGTGTCCGCCCGCATAGACCGGCGAGGCGCTGACGGGTCCTGCCAATCGCTGAAGCCAAAGCTCCTTGCCATCGCTAGCGCGCCAACAATACAAGATGCCTTTGTCGGTTAACGCATAAATGCAGCCATCGATCAAGATCATCGATTGCTCGTAGCACTTTTGATTGTTCTTCCAGACTACTTTTCCACTGCCATCGGCTTGGACAGCGATGGTCTCCTGCTTGGGATATCCACCGCTGGCAAAAAACATTTTGTCGTTCCAGATCATGGTCCCACAGGTGGCATTGGTGGTACCTTCGACCTGCCAAAGTAGTTTGCCGCTGGTCGGTTCGTACGAACAGATCAAGTTTTGTCCGCTCATTACGAGCTGATCGCGATTGGCAACATGCGCCACGACTGGTGTAGAAAATGAAATACTAGCTGGGCGAGCTGTCCGCCAAACTTCGTTGCCAGTCTGGCGATCGAATGCCGCCAGAAAACTCTTGCCATCGTATTCGGCTGCGACAATGACGGTGTGTCCGTACAGAACCGGCGAAGGCGCGTAACCGTACTCAAACATCTTGGGGTCAAAGGCACCTGCATTGATCTTCCAAACCTTATTTCCATCTAGATCGAGAGCTGTCAGTTCGATCTGTTTATGGTGAAAAAACGTAACGTAGAGTTGCGTTCCATCGGATGCAATGGTCGGTGAAGCTTCAGTGTTTTTACTGTGATTCTGTGCAGGGAAACCACCGCTACTAATGAGTTGCTCCCAGAGTTGCTTGCCACTGTTCAGATCATAGGCCAAGACCAATTGTTTGCTTGCCTGCTCGTCGGCAGTCGTCAAAAAAACTCGCTGGCCAACCACAATGGGAGAACTGTGTCCGCGACCAGGAACTGGCGACTTCCACTGTACTCGCTCGGTTGCCGAAAATTTCGTCGGCAGGGCTACTTTACCAGCATGACCATCGCGATTCGCGCCGCGCCACCAGGGCCAGTCCTGGGAGGTGAGCTTTTCTGAAACCGACAAATTATTCTCGGCTGCCAAACATGGATCTTCTAACGGCAGGGTAATCGCCGCGGTCCAAACTAAAAGTACAGATAGCAGTTTGTAAAGCGGCTTAATCATCATCTTATCCAACATCGATCTGAGAATTCGAAACACGAATTTCTTAAACGAAAAAATTCACAAACAATATAGCACTTCTACAGCAGTCTGTAGCGGAAGCGTTCAAATCGTTAAGATGGAATCGGCTATTCCTTGTTAGATACCTGAAAAACTTGGCTGCTTGCAATCCGCTATGAATCCAACCAAACGATTAAGCTACGCCGTAATTGGAACTGGTGCGCTCGGTGGCCTGTACGGCGGACTACTTGCCCGAGCCGGTGTGGATGTACATTTTCTCGTACGCAGCGATTTTGAACATATTCGAAACTTTGGCCTGCGTGTCGACTCCCCTTTGGGAAACTTTCATCTAGAAAGGGTGTCCTGTTTCAGTCGTCCCGAGGACATGCCGCCAGTAGACGTTGCCGTTGTGGCTTGGAAGACTACGGCCAATGGCGTTCTGGCGGAGACGCTGCGTCATGTCTGTCGCCCACACACGTGCGTATTAGTGCTACAAAACGGATTGGATGTAGAAGAAGCGGCCGCAGCTTGCGTAGGGAGCAACCGCGTGCTGGGGGGCTGTTGCTTTTTATGCTGCAACAAACTGGGGCCCGGACACATACATCATCTAGACTATGGTCGCATTGCTTTTGGGGAATACGATGACGAGCTTGCCGGTTACGTGTCACCTCGCATGCTGTCCATCGCCGCCGATTTTCAATTCGCGGGTATCGATGCTCAACCCTGCCAAGATTTGAAAACTGTGCGTTGGAGTAAACTGGTATGGAATATCCCGTTCAACGGTTTGTCGGTCGTACTTGATGCCGACACCAGGGAAATTATGCTGGACCCGAGTTCAGCCGCGCTGGCACATTCGCTGATGGTTGAAGTGCAAACAGCAGCCAAGCACTGCGGATGTACCATCCAAGATCGGCACTTAGTCAAAATGCTCGAGGACACTCGAAAGATGGTGCCCTACGACAGCAGTATGCGTTTGGATTACCGGGGCAAACGTCCCATGGAAGTGGAGGCTATTTTCGGCAACCCACTTCGCTCTGCTCAAGCGGCCGGTTATCGTCCAGAAAAAATCGAAATGCTATACGAACAATTGTGTTTCCTGGATCGAGCTAACCGAGGCGGGACGCATCATTGAGAACCCTCCACCGCTTCGAATTGTGAAACCACCCCGCAAAATCCAGATGATCGAGATCACGACCAGCAAAATAATGAGGGGCAGCACGTATTTCATGAATTCTGACATGGCCGGGTTCAAGTGTCAGGAACTGCGTTAGCAATAAAACTGAGTCAGGATCTAGGTGGAAAGCTACGTAGCGATTTTGTCTGATGATTTTATAGAGTGGGACGCAAATCCGACAGGGCCATTGGAATTGAAAAACGTAGTTAGTGCTAACGTGAACCAAGCGGGTCACCTGGCGACACTAATGCGGACTCCAATACGCGGACACACATGCACTAGTCCGCGGACACAGCAGTTTGGTGGGCAAAATTTTTTTGACAAAAACTGGGGTGATTTGTGTAAGCTTTGCGAGGTTTCTCCGTCTTCCTTAGCAGCACGCAATGCATGCTGAAATCCTTCAAGGCGATGATGGCAGCCATCGCTCGTCGCGAGAACTCGAAATGGGTGATTCGCGGTGGCGACGCCACCCGAGCATCGCACACTGAAAATCGCGGACAGAGTGCGAACGACTTTTGTGTACGATGCCGCCAGCGGCGATCGTACGACTTTGGTGTTTGATGCAACGGACGATCCTGACGCTGCTGGAGCAGACACAGGCCAACAGCCGCACGACAACAACTTGGGATTACGAGAATCAGCCGAGTCCCGCTTGCCAGCCATTTGAAGCTGATCCGCCGATTTCAGCAAACGGGGCCCGTCGACTAAGTGCGACCTCTACTTCTAATTCTTATGATTTCGATTTTGACGGCGGAGCCGTTAGCAGGGCCAAACTCATGTAGCTCCGCCTCGACCGCAGTTGTCGACTCGTGATCCGCCGGACGACCTCGATCGTTTCCAAGCTCTTAATGACACGCAGATTCCCAATGACCCATCGAAACTCATTTTTTGCGAGCAAAAGAGGGCAAACAACGAGCATGCCGCCGGCCAGATCGAAGCCAGAGTTAACCAAGCCCCACGAATCTCACGAATTTACACCAATTAAGGCACCTTACTTATTCGTTTGGATTCGTCTTATTTTCGTGGCAATGTCGCTGGATGCATCGAGGTGCCTGCTCGTCGGATAGCACTCATCGCAGGATCCGCTGGTACTGCAGCTTTCCGTGCTGACCGAAGTTAACAGGCACGCCGATTTTGAGGTTCGTGGCTTTCAATTAGTCGCGGGCGGACATGGTGGTCCAATGCTAGCAACTTGACCGCGATTTCTCTTACTCAGGCCGAATAAATGATTCAGAACGTCGACAGGTGTCCGAAAATCCCCCAAGTTGCTGAAGCCAATTTCGGATCGGAGCATTATACTAGGTCCTGCGGAATTGGTTGAGATCGGAGTTTGTTGGGGAAGCAGGCCGAGCGGTTGCGAGTGGCTGTTTCAAAATCGCCTCAACAGCTCCTGTTCCTCGCGCGGCTGTCCCCACCGAGATCGTCGAACTCATATGAAGTTATCTTCGAACTATTGGCTCATCGCCGGAATGCTCGTTTTGGTTAACTGCGCCTCGATGTTGGCTCAGGACGCGCCACATGCCGTGCAAGTTGACGCCTTGATTGAACAACTGGGCGCTGACAATTTTGCTGCTCGCGAGTCGGCGAGCATGAAGATTTTGTCTTATGGCGAGCTGGCGCTACCCAGCCTACGGGCTGTATCGGAGAAGGCTAGTTTTGAGGTCCGCCATCGAATCTCGGTAATTCAGCAGCAAATCGAAGACGATAAGTTCAATTCACTAGCGAAGAGTTTCTTGCTGGATTCGGTAGCAGAAAATTCTTATGGGTTGCCGGGTTGGCGGAAGTATCGGGAAATCGCTGGGGCGACTCGCACGAGCAAATTGCTGTTCCTCGATATGATCCGCGAACAGCCTGAGATTGCGCATCTCATCGAATTATCCAGTTCGTCGACCGCAACGCGGCAGCATCTCCAATCGCTCGAGGCGTTAGCGTCCAACGAGGCATCTAATTTGCGGGAGCGCATGTATACGCTCGAGGAACCGCAACTGGGAGACGCTGTCGCCATGCTACTGACGGCCGCTGCCCTGCCCACAACCACGCCGATCGAAGTCAGCGATATCCTGGTGCAGATTGAACGGCGAAAGTTTGCAGGCAATGTGGACAAACAGGGTTACGGCAACTGTTTGCGAAAACTAATTGGAGCCTGGTTACCTAAGACACACGATGCGCTGGGGCCCAACGCGATGTTCATTGCTCTGGAGCACGACCTAAGCCAGGGAGCTGCGATTG
Organism: Pirellulaceae bacterium; assembly: GCA_041736515.1. GTDB lineage: Bacteria > Planctomycetota > Planctomycetia > Pirellulales > Pirellulaceae > Aureliella. The sequence goes on along the minus strand of JBGSTP010000323.1, from coordinate 2,237 downwards.
CGCGGCGGCATGTGAACAAAAATTTTGGCACAGACACACGCAAGCTGGCGTTTTACTGTTTGGCGAGGTTTGGCAACGAAACAGACATTGCCAGCCTGATACCTATGCTCGACGACTCTGAAATCGTTGACGAGTTTCCTCGCGAAACTGCAGACAGCGAATTCAACGATCGTAACACTGCCCCCCCAGGTTCCACTGATAAACCGTTCGCCAGCAACAATATGGTGGTACGCATAAGCGACTTTGCGCTCGCGACTGTGCTGCTGTTGTCTAACCAGCCTGCCCAAGAGTATTTCCCTGACTTTAAGTCGCATGCTCGCACAGGCTTTAATTTTCGATCGTTGGCTTCCCCCGCGGACGCGGCAGCCGAGCAGCGACTGCGCATCGAAAAGTGGAAGAAAAACTACGCGTCAAAGCAGGTTGAAAGTTGAGTGCAGCCTGGAACCATTTTTTCGCTGAGTCGCTGCAGCGCGCTGAAAATCGAAATAGAAAGAGGTCACGGAGCCCAAGCAAACTGAGCGACCTTATAGATTTTGGTAGCAACGATTACCTAGGTTTGCGAAGTCACCCCGCAGTGCTGCAAACGCTACGAAGCGAACCAATTACGGCTTGGGGGACTGCCGCAAGCCCAGTACTCTCCGGCTACAGTGAGTCGCATCGCTCGCTGGAACAAGCGCTCGCTAAATTCTCAGATGCCGATTCTGCGTTGGTTTTTTCCAGCGGATTCGCTTGCAATGTGGGTGCCATCGCCTGCCTCGCATCGCAGGGCGACTTAATCCTCAGCGATGCACTCAACCACGCTAGCCTGATCGATGGTTGCCGCTTGAGCAAAGCAACCACCATTGTTTTCCCACACACCAACTTTGAATTCGTCCGTGAAACGCTCGAGCGGCAGCGGCACAAGTTCGCCAAAACAATAGTACTTACCGAGTCAATTTTCAGTATGGATGGCGATGCAGCTCCGCTTGCAGAGTTAGCCTCGATTACAGATCGGTACGATGCGGGACTGGTCGTTGATGAAGCGCACGCAGTTGGCGTTTATGGCGAGCATGGCAGCGGTCTACTGGAGGAGTACGGACTTCAGTCGCGCGTGCTTGCAAAACTCGGCACCCTCAGTAAGGCACTCGGGGGAGTAGGCGGCTACGTTGCGGGCAGTGCGAAACTGATCGAGTTTTTGGTGAATCATTGCCGCAGCTATCTTTTCAGCACTGCCCCGCCAGCGTTATCAATGGCCGCGGCGGAAGTATCGCTGCAGTCGCTGATTCAAATGCGCGAGGCGCGAGGCAAATTGCGGCAAACCTCGCGCGAACTACGCAGACGAATCATGGATCTAGGCTTCGATGTCACGACTGGAGAAAGCCCCATTCTGCCCATCATCGTTGGCGGAGAAAAGGACGTATTAGCACTGAGTTCGCGGCTAAGAGAAGCTGGTATATATGTACCTGCTATCCGTCCCCCAACCGTCCCCGAAGGCACATGCCGCCTACGCATAAGCCTTTCCATCCGGCATACCGAATCCCAGCTCGAAAGCCTGCTGGCGGCTCTACGCAGTTAGGCTATTTATTTGCCAACAGACAGCGTGGGAATACTCCAAAGCGTCCCTCCTGCGGTGATGAACAGCGTTTTGCGGTCCTCTTCGCCAAAAGCAATATTCGTGCATTCATCGTATGGAACAGCCGCAAAATCAAGCAGCTTACCCATCGGCGAAAATACATAGACGCCTGCGCTGGCCTCCTTCTGCACTTCGAAAGGTGGGTTCTGGCGATTCAAGCCTGCCGCGACATAGATTCTCCCGTCTACATCAAGTTCAATCCCATCGGGTCCGCGAGTCGCTTTCCAGTCGTAAAGCAATAGCTGTGTTCCTGGCTCGATATCTCCGTCGGTCGTGAGTGTGAATCGCCACAACTTTCGCGCTCCGTTGACCGTATCGTTATTGTTATCAGCGACATATAGGTAGCGATCATTGGCAGAGACCGCTATGCCGTTGGGGCGATCGACCTCGTGCGCAATGATGCGAGAAACATGTCCGTTAGTGTCGATTCGATAAACGCCCTCAACGACCTTTCCTGCCTCATCAACCATTTCCATGTTATCGCGCGGGCGAGTAGGAAGTAGCCTTTTGAGTTTAGGTGGTGGTTTGTGTTTAGCTGTTGCCACGAGTTTCCTCTTTGTGGTGTCTCAATATTACTACCATACTCAATTGTACTAACAACCCCTCTCAGAACCGGACTAGCCCA
>JBGSTP010000304.1:0-4341 GCA_041736515.1 Pirellulaceae bacterium | reverse complement strand
CGCGTTCTGCGCACTGTGTTCCAGATGATCCGATCGGGCCAGTTCAAGAACAAGGCTGGAAAGGGCCGCGTTGGATTGTCGAGCTCTGTGCAGCGAGCGTTCCAGCGCTGGTTGAACACAGCATCGGTGGGAAAGCTGCTGAGCGCGTCGATCGGTAACGATCCGAGCTTGCGGGACATCCTACGAATGGCTCGACCGACACCGAAGGATAACGCTCGCCGAGCGATGTTCGGTTGGTTGACTGATAAGAGCATCGACAAGTGGGCTCCGGCAACGGAAGCCGACTTGCCGGTCGAAGTTCAGTCGCTGATCGCGTACCGCAATTCGGAAAGCGAAGAAGCACAAGCATTGATCGCTGGTGGACTCGACAACGTCCGATGGGACTTGTTGTCGGATGCTGCCAAGGGACCGACAGTTTGGGCTGCACTCGCTCGTAAGATGGGTCCGCAGGCACTGCGTATGAACTTGAACACTCTGCTGCGACACGATGTGTTGGCAACAAGTGCGATGGTTGACTACGTTGCCGACCGGATCGCTGACGAGTCGGAGATTCGACGATCGAAGCAGTTCCCTTACCAGTACTTTGCTGCGTACTTGAACGCGGACGACAATGTTCCACAGAAGATCAAGACTGCACTGCATAAGGCAGCCGAGATCGCCTGTGGAAACGTACCGGAGTTGCCGGGACCGGTTGTTATTGGTCTAGATACGTCTGGATCGATGAGCAGCGCGGTAACGGGTAACCGCGGACGAGGTGGAACTTCGAAGATGCGATGCATCGACGTGGCTGCACTGTTCGCCGCAGCAATCCTGCGACGCAACCCGGACAGCGTAGTGATTCCGTTCGATACTTCGGCATACGATGCCAAGATGGATCCAAACGATTCGATCTTGAGCATCGCCGAGCGGCTGGCAAAGTACGGTGGTGGTGGAACAAATTGTTCGTTGCCGCTGGTAGCTGCCAACCAGAAGCATGCGAAGCGCAAGTTCGCCGGCATTGTTCTCGTTAGCGATAACGAGAGCTGGGTCGGAACAGGACGGCACGGTTCGACCGGTGTGATGACGGCTTGGGAAGCCTTCGTTGCCAACCAGCGCAAGCTGGCAGGTAAGGAAGCCAACCCAAAGTTGATTTGCATCGATCTGCAACCGTACCAGACGGTTCAGGCTTGCGAACGAGCTGACATTATGAACATCGGTGGCTTCAGTGACGCCGTGTTCAACGTGATCAGTGCGTTCCTAGCCGACAACAACCAGCGATTCGTCGCTGAGGTTGAAGCGATCGAACTGTAAAGTGGGATAGGCATCCTGCCTGTCATTCGCGGGCTAACGGCCCACGCTGCCTCACTCAACACCCGCGGGTCGTATTTCCGGCTCGCGGGTGTTTTCGTTTTTTGTCGATTTAGGTGTCCGATCAAGATTCAAATCACAGGAGTCAATGAAAGAACGACTCTGTCATTTGTACGAATACTTGATCGGATTCGCTGCACCGTGTTTTCGGTACTCATCTGGGACACGTTTGCCAACGTAGAGCCTCTTTGTGCTTTCATCGGCATCCTTGCCTACAAAACCTACGCGGCCCGGAACGGCCGTTCGTCCAGGAAAATTCTCAACCGTAGCAGGAAGCCAATCCGACGGAATGAAGACGTCGACAATGATGCCAAAGCGAACGGCGGCTACGATCTCGGCTCGCTTTGCTTTCTTAATGCTAATTTTCCAAGTGTAGCGAGTCGCCTCATAGAGACTCGACTCAAGGGCGCTGCGGTTTACATTGATGAGAATTGCTCGATGTTGGAATTCAGCAGGGTACGCAGAGTACTTTTGAATAATCTCTTGTGCATGCATCGCTCCATATTCACTTCCAAATCCGCCGGCAGAATTGGTCAGACCTGGGTAGGCGTCGATTAGCGCCGCTTCAACCTCAAAAGCCGTGGTGTCATCCATCCCATGGCGATGGATAACATGAGCTACCTCAAAGCCTGCGGCTCTGATCTCGCGGATCCTACGCAACTTGTCACCTGGATCTTCCGACTCTACTTCAGCGCGGATATGCGCAAAAACGCGATTCCCCTTTCCTTTTCCCACATAGAAGGTTTCACCGTTTCGCGGGTCGATTAGTCGGTACACGTAGGTCCGAAGTTTCTCGACGACTTCTGATGGAAAACTCTGCATGTCAATCCCAGGGCAAGTTGAACAATGAGTAAGTAGCTTCCTCATTCTAGCCACTTACCATTGCATCGAGGGACAGACGAAGGTGTTCCGATGAGACGTTCTGTACGGTTTCTGCCGATCAGGAATTTTTTGCAGCGAAATCGAGGTGCGTCGCACACTTTGTCAAGCTGGTGAAGCGGTCGGTTCTTCGACCGGACTTGGCGATGACTTGACGGTGATAACAAGATAGAATGGAGCGAAGATACTTCAGTCCCCCAAAGATCTCCCAAATGGCAACCGCAGAACAGCTAAAGGCATTGCTCAAGAGCTATGGAGATGGCAACGGTGAACATTTTGCTTCCGTTGCACTTCAAATAGCTGCTGATGCTGCGCGTTCGGGAAAGTCGCAACTCGCGCAGCAACTGAAGGATCTAGTGGATGACATCAAGCGCAAACAGGCTTCAGGAAAAGTTGGCGGTGCAGTTCCTATCACGCGGCCAACGGGTGAGCTAGCATCTTTACTGGTTGCAAGCTACCCACAGACTCGGCTATCCGAAATGGTACTTACCCCAGAAGTGGTTGAGTCACTTCAAAGGGTACTCCGCGAATATCGCGGACAGTCAAAGCTCCGCGAGTATGGTTACACCGCTCGTCGAAAGCTTCTTTTGGTCGGACCTCCAGGTTGCGGCAAGACGATGACTGCGTCCGCCCTGGCAGGTGAACTTAAGTTGCCTTTGTTGTCAGTTCAGCTTCATAGTCTTATCACCAAGTTTATGGGCGAGACCGCCGTGAAGCTCCGCTCCGTATTTGATGCGATGTTGGAGACAACCGGCGTCTATTTCTTCGATGAATTTGATGCGATTGGTTCGGATCGCGGCGCGAAGAATGATGTTGGTGAGATTCGAAGAGTGCTGAACTCATTCTTGCAATTCCTGGAGCAAGAAGAGTCAGACAGTATCGTCATAGCTGCAACCAACTATGAAGCGATGTTGGACGATGCCTTATTCAGACGCTTTGATGACGTGATTCGGTACCAGCGCCCCGATTCAGACCAATCGATACAATTGATTCGCAATCGCCTCGGCGAGTTGCTGGGTAAGCGGATCACTTGGAAGAAATTGGTGCCTTTCGCTATAGGACTCAGTCACGCTGAGATAGCCAAAGCTTGTGATGATGCTGCCAAGGAATGCATCCTAAGTGAAACCCAAAGCGTCGACACCGCCATGCTAGAAGCTGCGTTAAGGAATCGACTTAAGTTCGACGAAGGTAATCATCGCGAGAAACTTCAAGATGCGAGCCGCTAAAGCATGGAAGCACTTCAGCATCTCTTTCCTCGCGGTACCGGGCAAGTCTATCCATATCAATACCCTCGAATAGTTGTACCTGCGGAGTTTGCGGTTCCTGGTAGAGATGTCATACCGCATAGCCAAGCTTTACTCGAGCAATTAGCCGAAGCTCAGGAACAGTCCAAAACACAGAATTTGGGAGCGAGCAGCAAACCGCCAAAAGGCTTGGTGTTTGAGTTTGCGAGTGATCCAAATTTCGAACTCATGCTGCAAAGACTTGAATCAGAGAGCAAGGGTATCGAACTACGAAACTCGCGAATTGATAGCGATCATTCGATGAAAGCGAGTGTCTTTGTCCCGGAAGGACAAATTGGATACTTCGTTAAACGCTTTACCGACTATGCCGATCCCTCGAAGGTTACCTCAAAAGGCAATCCAGCGAATCAGGACCTAGTCGCGAGCATCGCTGACATTCGGTTAGCTGTGATTGAGTCGTTCTGGATGGATGCCTCCCCATTCCCTTCTGACCATCTGAAAACACAATGGTTTGAAGTATGGCTTTCCGATTTGCAGGGTGACGCCGACGTTGCAGATTTATTTCGACAACTTGCAGAGCGAAATGGAATTCTGGTATCAACCTACAGTCTTCGGTTTCCAGATCGTGTCGTGCTAATCGCACGAGCCAGCGTACAAGACCTTTTGAAAGTTGAAAACCTATTTGACTTCCTGGCTGAACTTCGTTTAGCCAAGATCGTAGCAAGCGAGTTTCTTGAAGCTCCGCCTCGCGATCAATCAGAGCTAATTGAGGAAGCATTGACTCGAATCACCCCACCTGCGCTAAGAACGCCGTCGGTGTGTCACCTGAATGGCACTTAGATAGTCGTAAATGATTGTCAGAGTATGATCT
>JBGSTP010000285.1:0-8913 GCA_041736515.1 Pirellulaceae bacterium | reverse complement strand
GAAGGTACTGTTTCGGGAAGACTCCGAGACAAACTTTCGATGACTCGAAGAAACTGGCCGAACAGAAAATGCTCGACCAGCTCTTACAGCCCAGTGCGTAATCTGGGTAAAAGCTGTCAGATCAAGTACTGGCTACTACACCTTATGCATTCCTACCTACTCAGTGGTTAGCCGTCGTGTGCCGGCTCTTTGCGCGGATGCTAAGATGTTGTTAGCTCCTTCGTCCACACCTTAGCACAGAGTGCGACCTTAGAGCTCAAGCTGTCTAGACCGTCAAACAAGCGAGTTGCCGCGACTTGATTATTGGACACTAAGGAAATTAATCATATGCGTTCCGCATCCATTCTGATTGCCTTGGCATGCATGAGTAGCCACGTGGCTTCGCCCCTTTTCGCTGCGGGGAATGACCCCTCTACCAACATCGTGCTAATGTATGTCGACAATCTTGGCTACGGAGACTTGGGGTGTTACGGCAATGTGGGGATCAAGACGCCCAGGATTGATCAAATGGCAGCCGAAGGAGTTCGTTGCACGGACTTTTACGTAGCCAGTTCGACATGCTCGGTATCGAGAGGTACCTTGCTCACAGGCAGGCATGCGCAAAGGAACGGCCTGGTAAAGCAGCTTGGCCCGGAAGAGAACTGGCGTGGAGTTGGACTGCCGCATCGAGAACGAATTATTCCAGAGTACCTAAAATCTGCGGGCTACAGTACCGCTTGTTTTGGCAAGTGGAACATCGGATTTGCTCCAGGTAGCCGACCTATTGAGCGTGGCTTTGATGAATTTCTTGGCTGTCGTTCGGGAAACATTCACTATTTCAATCACACCTATCATAAGGAATACGATATTTTCAAAGGCAACGAACGCTTCCATGTCGAGGGCTACAGCACCGATATTTTTGCCGATGCAACCTGTGATTATTTGCGACGAGTTGCCCGAGCCTCGAGCCCATTTTTCGTTTATCTGCCTTTCAATGCTCCGCACTATGTGAGCGAAGTCAATATGGTAGGAGACGAGCAACCGCAATGGCAGGTACCAGAGAAATACTTGAATTTGTACGGCTGGAAAAGTGAAGACGCAGACGAGAGGCATCGTTATTTTGCTGTGATTGCCGCGTTAGACGCCGCGGTCGGCCGCGTGCTCGATACGCTGGAGGAGTTAGGATTACGAGAAAATACCCTGGTAATTTTCGTTTCTGATATGGGGGCCATACTGCGTCCCAAACATGGATTCAACTCCGCCTCTAATTATCCTTTCCGCGACGGTGCACCCTCGATGTACGAGGGGAGCATTCGTGTGCCTGCAATATTTCGTTGGCCAGAAAAAATTAGCGCAGGCTTGCGCTGCAATGCAGTGTTGTGCAATCTGGACCTGTTGCCACTGTGTTTGTTGGCGGCTGGCTTAGAAAGACCAAGCGACCGAGTTTTAGATGGCCAAAATCCGCTTCCCGCACTCAACGGAACCAGCGAATCGCCTCACGACTACGTCGTATCTCAACTGGCAGACGCGGTTGCGTTGAGGCAGGGGCCGTGGAAGATTGTGCGGCCCCATGCTGCTTCTGCATGGGAACTTTACGACATAAATGCAAATCCAGTCGAGTCACTTAATCTCGCACGAAAGAACCCCCAACAGCTCAGCCGCTTAGTCGAACTATTCGCTGCATGGGAAAAACAGGTTCATAAGGATGCCAGCCCTCCGGTGCCGTTCGAGCCTTGAGTACTCCAGGCTGACGAATTGGATCTCCTGAGTCGTCCGAAGTGCTCAGCCAGCGCGGTCAGGGCTTCCCCGGCATGGTTCTGCATAATGCGATGCCCAAAAAGTATAGCGCAGTAAGAGGAAGAAACATGCCCAGCATCGAGTAGACTTCCTGCGGCGTCAAAACCATGGAGATGAAGGCGATCACCAAGACTGCCATTCGCCAATTGGCCATGTAGTCCGAAATCGACACGATACCAAAGCGATTTAGCCCCAACATTGCAATGGGCAATTGAAAGGCGAGCCCAAATCCAATCGGTAGCAGTAACGCGAATGTAATATACTCGGAAAGCTGCGGTGTAAATTCGACCTGCAGATCGAATGCATACTGGATGAGATAGCCCAAGATGAGTCTCAATAGCAAGAAAAACGCCAAGCTGACTCCAGAGAGAAATAAGCTCAGGCTGATTGGCAGATACCACATCACCTGCCGGCGTTCATGTGGATAAAGCCCAGCCGCCAAGAACTGCCAAAAACTCCAGAAAATTCCTGGACTTCCAAATACGAAGCCCGCCGCCACAGCGGCCTTGAACCACACACTGAATGGCTCGGTTGAACTCAAGGCGACTACTCTTGGCTGTATCCTACGCCAGTCCACCCGCGGTCTCAGCCTACCAACAGCCTCTGCGTCTAGGACCTCCCAGGGATCGACTGGCAAGTCGACGAGTGGCAATTCGAAACTAGCCGTGTCACCCGCAAGCGGTTGCTCATAGACAATCTCAGGTAGTACTCCATGCGCCTGCATCAATTGGGATATCGAATCCGGCATATCGTAGCCATTGGCTCTTAGAAACTCAGCTTGAGCGTGCTTTAACTGAGCGTCTCGAATGGCGCTTAGCAATGGTGCCTTGATTGCTAGGATAATTGAGTTAGCCAATAGCAGTCCGACCAGCGTACCTAAACCAAGCCACATTGATGCTCTCATAATGGTTCGGCGCAGTTCCTCCAAATGCTCGCCGAACGACATTGTACTGCGATCAAATAAATCATCCGTCAACTGGTTGTGCGATAGCCTTCGCATTGATAGAGATCTCCCCTACTCAGGAAAATCTCGGCGAGAGCGCTGGGTCGAAGCATGGCGTGGTTGCAGAACACTTTACCTGCATGACCTCGAGCTAAGTTGCCAGCGTCCGTTTTCTGGAGGCCAGACAAATCGCGTTGGTCACGCCAGCTAACACTGTTTGCAGCGCTCTAGATCACCTAGCGAACCGAAAGAATATACTTTGGAAAGTCGCAGTGAAGCTCAAACAGCATTGCTTTCGAGCTGTTGCGGTAAAGGCACGTTGCGTTCGACGACTACTGGGCAGTGTTTTTCTCGGCAGTGTTTTTCTCGGCATCGGTTCCGCTCGCTGTCTGAAGAGCGAGCTTCAGTTGCGCAACAAACTTTGGACCGCCACCTACAAAAACATGTGTTACAAGACCATTGCGATCGACAATTACAGTTTGCGGAATGGCATTTGCAGCATAGGCAGCGGCTGCTTGTCCGTCGCTATCAAGTAGCACGGTGGCGGCAACCTTCAACCTGTCTACTGCAGCCTGAGCCTTGGCTGCCGTCTCCTGAATATTCACGGCTACCAAGTGAATCTTATCAGTTCCGAGCTCCGCAACGACCTCATCTACCAGCGGCATCGTCTGCATACAGGGACCACACCAACTCGCCCAAAAATCAAGTACCACGATGCGGTCTCGTTGTTTGCTAAGTCGAAATGCTTCGCCCGATATACTCCGCAGCAGAAAGTCAGGAGCGGGCTTACCGACCAGCGAAGAATTCTCACCCGAGGGTGCTGAACCGTCATCCATGTAGACTCGCGGAATCTGCGCTAGTGAGAGTGTCCACGGATCTTCTCGAAACGCCCGAACTTGATCGGCAATATTGCGTCCGAACAGCATTTGGCGCAAGTCAGCCACAGCTATCGCACAATCCCCCAACAATTCCCCACTGCCCGAGATCACGCCATCGGATACCTTTTGAGGTCGAAAAGTCAATCCACGATCCTCCTTTCCGATTGCATGCACCAGGAAAGGTCCCATTGAATCCGCTTTCGAGTCCGCACTTGTGGCAGCGGAGGCTTGAGGATCTGTAGAGTTTTCGTCGATCGATTTGTTGTTGGTCGACCCTTTGTCATCCTCCCATTTACGATCGTGAAGCCAGACAATCTGAGAGATGTTCGCGATGGGGATTTCGATTTGTTCGAGCCGAATTTCCACTGAAACTTTATCGCCTTCTAAACGCACTAAGCGTCCTCGCAAATAATCACCAGTCGTGGCGATGAACAGGTGCGTTGGAGGGTCATTCTTCATCGAGCGTGGCACGGTCATCAATCGCGCCAGTTTCTCTGGCGAAGTGTCGGTTGTGTTGCGAAGTTTGTTAAGCCAAACGTGTTGGATCAAATTGTGGGGGGCGAAAGTCGTCGAGGTTTGCGCGGATCGGAAGGTCATTCCCCGCTCGTCGATTCGCTCGACAACTCCATCAACTGCGTCGCCAGCGCGGAACATGATTTCGCGGGCGTCCGGGATTGTTGCTCCCTGTCCAGTCTTTGTGGGCACTTTGGCCACTTCGTTTCCGGCTTGCACTCGATTGCGCCCGAGGAACATACCTACGGCTGGAGCTAAAACGCCCACCGGTTTGTTGGGCTCCTCGGCTGAGTTTCTAACTTCAATCTTCGGCAGTGGGTCTCGGTAGATAATTGCGCCCGACGTGTTGGTACTGATTGAACTGGCCACATCGCTGCCAATCGGATGCCAGAGGAGAGCTGAATCACTTTGGTTGCCATCCGTCGCGGCCAGGAAACCGCGCAACTGATTCTCGCCAACCTTTACTGTTCCTATCAGCGAAGGGGAATCTTGTGTCGCATAGCGCGCTGGCGATCCGATAATTCCGCGAACTGCATCGACGTTTACTGTCGCGCTCTCCTGCAATCCATCGGCATCGAATCGAATTGTCTGAGCGTCCACGGCAGGCAACCAGCGCCCCTTGAGTCGAGTGCGATCCATCAACACCAATTCGATGGTGTGTTCCGCTTCTGGCTGATCAATTGCTGTATTGCGTGCAGATCCGCTCGATTTAGCCGCTGTAGCAGCAATCTCATCTGTCTGTGGTGTCGCGAGTGGCGTCGAGTTTTTGTCAGTCTCTAAAGCAGGCGGCTGTATGACCGAGGGGGGCAAGCCATCCTCCGTGTCTGTTGCCTTAGCATCCGTCGGTAGGTTCGCTTGAAACAAATCGCCCCGCCGCAACTGGTTCAGAGGTAGCAACTGCAACTCGCCGCTGGCTAGTTGAATTTGCAACTCCTGCGTTTTCGAATCGTATCCCCTAATCGCTCCGTCAATCCGAGTTCCCGATGTTGCAAGTACCGAAAGATCACCCTGAGCGTGAATCGTGGAGGCAACTCCATCCCACTCGCGGACTTCGAAGCGCTCCAAACTTAGTGATGGACCGTAATTCGCTATATGGACGGAGGGAAGCAATGGCGCATTCTTCGATGGTACCGACAGCGACTCCCATGGACGACCGTGAGAATCGCATACTGTTACCGTACCGGAGTCTTGGTCCAGGTATACAGTAAGATCGATCCGTGGATTGGCATCGCTGAGATCGGAGAGCATAGCGATGTCTGCGCCGCCATCGACTTCGCGAACAACGGCGAGCTGATTGGGCCACACTTCGAGACGCGCTGCTGCGACGATCTCGTCAGCCTTTAAATTGGTTGTTGCCCATGTGCCCAGCGAGACTACAAAATCGGGTGTGCCGCGCCACGCCAGCGACAGAGAGATTTGAGACTTGGAGGGCAGTTGCAAATTGCCAATAATGGCTGCACCCTGTTTTTGAGCAACTAAAGACCCCGCTTCGAACTCCCAGTCGGTGGCTTCTCCCAGCCGCTGCCAGCGATCGTCGTCGACGGGCCCGGAATAGATCAGCCGACCAGCATAACCAGCGTCAACAATCGCCAATGTTCGCGATCTGTCAATCTTAACTTTGCCTGCTAGAGCGGTTACCACGGTAATCCAATCATCGTGCACCTCGGCTAACTGGCCGACGATTAAGGATCCATCGCTCAGTTCAAAAAACTGATTGCCTGCCGCGACATGTCCAGCTTGGTTCTCTGCATCCGCGTCGACCGATTTGGTCACTGAGCGAATAGCATTCAGGTCGAATTCGAATGGTTTGTCAAAGACATCGCACTTCCAGCCCAAGCGATCCGAATGCTCGATGCCGACAATTTCTCCAGAGCTAAAGCTGCCATCTTCCAGCCGCAACCGCAATGGTTCGCTACATAATGCAGTGGACGCAACGCAGGCGACGGAACAGCATAGGGATAAAATGGAATTAAATCGCGTTGCCATCGACTTATCGTTCATATATGGGGAGGAAGCGGTAATTGAGAGCCAAGGCCAGCAGATTCATTGAAGTCGAGGTTGCCTTGCCGAATTGCCCATTAAAACTGCCATCGTCGGCTTGAGCCGACTTCAGCTGACGCACGAGCGAGCGATTCCATTTGTCCCAGCCATCCAAGTCTGCTTGGAACAGTGCTTGAGCTTCATAGTAGCGGGCGTACTCCTCGTAATGGGACTGTTCGTTCATATTGGCCACAACATACTTCTTGGTGGCTTCGAACTGCTTGAGGTCTTTGCGCTTCGCAATACTGTACACCAGGCACGCAATCGACGTTCGGGCGATGGACTGTCCAAACCCACCCAAGCCGCCCGAATACCCGACAGCACCGCTATCGCCGGTCATTGAAGCGAAATACTTAATTGCAGAGTCGATCGACTTGTCGGGAACTTCGATGCCAGCATTGCGGGCAGCCAACAGCCCCATGAGCACGGCTCCAGCGACAGACGTATCTGCGTCGCGCGCGCTGGGCGAGTACCGCCAAGCGCTATGTGGATTCTTTTCCTGTGAGGTCACTGAGCATCGAACCGCCAGCTCTAGTGCTTCGCCAATTGTCCGCTCCTTACCGGCGACCGGCTTGCCCGCTTCCCAAAGATCCGTTTCGTCTATCGCACCGTAGGCTTCCGCCAGGCCCAGGCAGGCAAAACCATGCTGGTACATGCTATCACCCATGTAGCCCGTGGCGCCACTTTGCGAACGTATGATCGAACGAATTGCCTTTCGTATGGCTTGACTATACAGTCCGAAATTAGGATCTTCGCCGGACGCTAGAAAGGCCATCAACGCCATGCCGGTTGTTCCCGGGCCACGATACCCGTCTGTCCAACTGCCATCTTCGGACTGCGTCTTCATTAAATGCTCCAGTCCGCGATCGTAAATCTCGCGGACATCGCGGGGAACGACATCGCCCTGCGGCAATGAAGACGACGGCTGAGCGCAAGAGTCTTGGCAAATCGCGAACAGGAAAAAAAGAACGCAACCCGTGAGTTGATTCTGGGAACGTACGAGGCTTCGCATGCAATTCTCTACCATTTAAACATGTGTACCGATCCAGCGTGTTGGGCTCTCAACTGGACGAAAGTCTTCTGTTGTTGCTCGTCTAGAATCTCAGCGATCTGCTCGTCTTTCAGCCTGGCGATCATAGCCGAACCAACATAGGGAACAGTTTGGGCGTCCGCCTGTCGGGGAAAATCCTGACTTAGTAATAGCTTAATCAATTCGTCCCGTTGTTTGGCAGTCAAGGGCAAAGACTTTTCCCAGTCGGCGATAGAAATCATCAAGATGGACTTATAGCATCTTAATCGTCTTTCCCTTTGGAACTCCTGGTACTTCTGGGATTGCTCCGCGTTCAGGAGATTTCCCAGCACTTTTTCTAGCAATGAATTCTCGTCGATCAATCCTCTAACGATTCGTTGCTGTAACGGAGCTATCTCCTGCCAAGCTTTCTGAATATCCGCATTGTTTTGAGGATTCAGTTCTTTGGTTTTCTCGCGAACTCGCTCTAGTTCGCGGTAGAACCGGCATTTATCACCATGAGCGGCCAAGCGAAGTTTGCCGAGTTGCTCGGTGTCGAGTCCAACGATCTCAGCGACTCTGGTAACCTGCAGGTCGATTCCTTGCTCTAGATTCCTTTTGAACTTGCTTTCGTCATTGCCATTGAAAAGATACATCGACAAAATGTCCGGCTGCTTGACTGCAACCTGGGCTTCGCACAGCGTGTTTCCACAGCATGCGGCCAGAACGGCAATGATGATGTGGGCAACAGCCCTGGATTTCAATCTGCCAACGTCCGGGCCGCGATAAAGTCGTCGACTATTTGTGCTTCCCATTATCCGCAGCAATCTTGTCAAAATTTATTCGGCAATCAGAATTTGTTGCTCTTGCATGGCCATTTGCAATTCGATCTGAGCAAACTCGTAATTCCAAGCGTTAGAGTTTTTGAGCGCTTCGCGCTGCGAGTCTGAAAGCACTCGAAGAACAGAAGTCGGGAAACTTGGTATGTAGTTTTGATTCTGAAAGTAGAACATCCAATACAAATCGCTGGTCAACCAGTTGCGCACGGCGACCGTCAGATCAAGCCTCTGTTTTTCGGTCAGGAACAGTCTTTGGTCCAGAACAGACACCAGTACTTCCGCAAGCGCTTGCTTTCGAAAATCATCTCTAGCAGCGCGCTCTCGCTTCAGCTCGGCGCTTTGATCTGGTGAAAGAATTGAGTCGATATGCTTGTCGATCGCTACTTTGGCACGTTTGATCACGTCCTCAGGCTGATTGCGCTGAGGGTTTTGAATGCGGAGCCCTTGGAGAAATCGAGCGACTCCCGCCGCTGCCGCCTTGACTGGAGAATCGGCAGCAAGAGCAACTTGTTTAGCAACCCACTTGTCATCCATTTTGCTGAACGCTGCTTCCGCAGCTGGAGAGAGCTGGCACACTCTCCGCGCAAGGGCCGTATTGACTCGCGTGTAAGTGCGTAAAACCAAGTATTGTGGTTCGTTGGCATTGATGTCATTCTGCTGTGGCAGCGCATCATCTCCGAAAACTTCTACCAATTCCTGAGCGATCTCTTCGGCGACAGGTTTTTTGTCGGTTACTACTTCCTCTTCAACGACTGTAGTCGAGTCGGTGTCACCTACGAATGGCACTTAGATAGTCGTAAATGATTGTCAGAGAATGATCTATACAAAATGGCCTCGCATGCCTAGATGGAGTTGTCACAGTTCCGTCATTAGGCAAGGAGGCCAGATTATGAATGTTCTGAACCGCGGACGGTT
>JBGSTP010000266.1:0-8913 GCA_041736515.1 Pirellulaceae bacterium | reverse complement strand
TTCCACAGCAAAGCGGGTCGTAGCACTTTGCCTGCTTTGTCAAGAAACACAGAGCCGTGCATTTGGCCGGAAAGCCCAATCGCTTTGACTTCAGCCGGTTTGACACGAGACTGTTTTACAACGGAACGAATGGTTTTTACGGTTGCGGTCCACCAGTCCTCGGGATCCTGTTCGGTCCACATGGGCTTGGGCATCGACACTCCATATGTTGCTGATGACTCCGCCAAAATGTTGCCATCTGGGTCAATCAATAAGCTCTTTGTGCCTGAGGTGCCGATATCGACCCCTATTGTGTAAGCCACGATTTTCCCTTTCGCATTCAATCCGATGATAGAGCTCGAAGTTATAGGCGCGCTGCCGATTCTCGACAGAACTACTCACAAACAATAACTATGTACAAGTAGGGTTATGCATACACTGGTTCATACGTTCGTCGCTGTCGTTTTGCCAGACAGTGAACCCACCAGTGGTCTGGATAATTGGACTTGCCAACACCCGTCATGAACGCTCAACACTATACTGCGCTGCTATCGCGTTTCCTACGGGACGCGGGTAACTTAAGAAACAGTGAATCTTTGATTCCGATTACAATTTCTCGCTCGGCAGCTGCCCCCGAGTTCGATTTCCATACAGATCGCCATGTTACATAAACCTTCACTCCGTTTTGTGTTCAACGTCGCTACAATTCTGGTTTGCCTTTGTGGCTGCCAGCCTTCGCAAGATCGGTCCGCAGTGGCACCCTCGCCGCCAGAGGTTAGGACGATTTCCACAATTCCTCTGCGTATCTGGATCGTGGCTCCCATTGCCGATACGCAAATTCTGCTGCGGCAGTGGCTGGCAAAGTCGGAGCAACCACTCGAATTCCGCTCGCTGACTGTCGACGAGCTTCTTGCCGAAGGTAAGTGCAATTGCGATGTGCTGTTATATCCTTCGCGGTTGATTGGAGAGCTTACGCAACGCGAATGGATCGTGAAGTTGCCCGCTGCGGTTGAAGCGAATTTCGGCAATCAGGTGACCAATTTGCCCAGTGGCAGATTGCCCGCTGGAAATGCCGAAAGCCTTCAAAACGAAGGAAGAGCAACGGCGTACCCCAGTTCCTGGCGGCATCAATCCACCTATGCCAACCAGCCGATGGGGCTGACGCTGGGAAGCGCCATACCGATGTTTGTTGCTAGCGGCAGCCTTGCGTCGGCTCTGTCGTCAGAGCCCGTCTCCTGGAGTGCCATACTCGGCGGAATCAACGTGACGGAATCCGAAACGGGGACGCTTACTGTCGATGCTGCAGAGATTGACCGCGAAGCGTTGGTGGACCGATATCTGGCGATTGTAGCCACTGTTTCCGGTCGCGATCCTAGTTACGGAATGTTATTTGATTTGCAGACCATGCGCTCACGACTTGCCGAGCCAGAGTTTCTGCGGGCGGCCAAAATCCTAGCCGCTCTGGCTTCCCAACAGGATGGACAAGCAGCGATAGTGGGAAGCCATTCGCGTGCTTGGAGCTGGGCTGCACAGCACGCCAGTCCCGCTCTAGCCATTGCCGCGGCGGCGCAGATTGATTCGACAGCCCTTGCCTTGAAGTCAGGCCAGATCGTCCACGTTGCGCCGGAGGTCGAATTTGCTCCGTCCAGTTTGCTGGGCGAATCCGACTCGGAGCAGGCCGCGACGCGTAGACAGCGACCCGCGGTCAAGGCGTGGAATACGGGCGGCGGGTTAGTGGCTTCGGTGTCCGCCAATTGTCGCCAATCCTCTCAAGCGAGCACGCTTTTGAACTGGTTTGCGGACGATAGTATCCGAACCGTGTTAGCGACGACTGTACTGGGCGTTGAGTCGGCTACGCCTGTGGCCGGTGCCGACGCGCTGAGCTGGAAATCGCGTCAAACACTTGCCGAAATCGTGGGGCAAGGCGGCTTTGCGTACGAGCCCCGTCTGCCTGCGGCTGAGTCCTATCGTGCTGCATTAGCTGAAGAGCTGATCGCCTTTCTGACTAACAAGAAAAATGCGAATCAAGCCTTGTCGGACGCAGACAAAAAATGGTCGGCAACAACTGCCGCAATAGGCCAAGTCCAGCGACGAAACTACGAACAGAGCCTCAATCTCGGACTTTAGTTTTGATATTTTTTCTTCAGCGAGTTGCTGGCGGGTCACTTCCAGAAAACATCGACATTAACTTGTTCGTTGGAGCGGATAGCGATGGTTAGGCTATCGCCTTCGGTTGTAAGTTTTCCGATCTTGCCGCCCAAGTAGTCGACTCGATTGGCAGATTCAATTTCGCGCAGCAGTCGAATCTTGGCGTTGGTTGACTTGCCTTCGGTTTCATTTAAGAACAGCCGCACACCGATGAGGTTGCCATGGTCGTCGACCAACGGAGATTCAATGTCGGCAACAACGCTGCGCGTATTGACGCTGATCAACCAGCCGCTCGCTGGTGCAAGCGGCTGAGGCAGGCTAACAGGTAGCTCGTAGGCTGGCTCCATGAATTGCGAAGCGGCAATGATCGGATGTGGCAAGTCGACGCCAATGCCAATTCGATGATAGACTTCGCGCTCGCCGTCCACTGCCAAAATGGACTCTAGGAATCGATCCTCCGTCCGCCGATGAAACGCGAGTCCACCCGACAAATAGTGTGTGCGGTAATCGACTTCATCTACTTCAATTAACGTCGGCGCAACGGCCCGACCTGCCGACCATTGATACCTGCTGCCGCATGTATAGTTCCGCAGAATTGCGGCCTCGGTCGGCCAAGCCAGGCGCAACGTATATGCAGATAGCCACGGATTGCTGGATGCTAGTGGACTCAAATCGTGCAGGCTGATTGCGATCTCGACAATTCGGCTACCACGCCAGGTTTCATAGTCAATTTGGAATTTGGCTACGGTCTCACCGTCCATCTCCAGGCGGCCGACCGCGCGGATCAGTCCGCACACATTGGAGCTGGTCAGCATCCGGACGTCGGTGGCAATCATCTGGGAGTAGGCGGGCTTGTTCGTGGCTGAGTTTTGATCGCGACGTGCGATCAACAGGCTGAGTCTGTTTCCCCGCTTGGCGGGAATGTGCAGACTGCGCAAGTGACCGCGCTGTGGATCAATTTGAGCCTCGAGAAATTCATTGCACAGTAATTCGCCCGCGGCGAGCGGACGCTGCTTGGGGGCAGCCGAACGCGACTCGTCGTGCAGTGGAGCTATCACAAAGCCGCAGGATGGAACGTCAATGCCCGTCGCGCGGTTTTCTCCCACGCGTCCATCGGCGAAATACCAACTGCCATCGGTTGCAAAATGCTGGTTGGCTGAGGTGTGTGAATAAACTCGAGTCGGTGCGCTGCGAGGATTCACCAGCAAGCGAGCAGGGTGTTGCTGCATTGCACCTCCAGCTGCATTCTTATCGGACTTATCGGAACGAGTTTTATTGAGCTGCTTGGCGAGCCGGTCTAGAACTTGAGTCCGCAACGTGTCGGCGGCGGCACGGGCGGAGTCCGCTCGCTCCCGATACTGACCGGGCGCATCCAGGAGTCCATCGACCTGAGCGGTCAGATCGGCAAGTTCCGGAGCCCATGCGACCAACGGAAGTGCGCGATAGCGGTTTGCGGCATCAGTTCCGCTTGCCGCTGGCACTAGGGCTGAATCGTCGGCAGCGGTCGCATCCCCATTTGACTCTGCCAGAAGTACAGCTGGCTTGGGACTCACCTGATGGAATTTTTCCAGTTGATAGGCGAGGTTAAATAGGTTTTGCAACGAGCGACAGCGACAGTGCAGCATATGAAACTGTTGCGTTGCCCGTAGCGTCTCGCTGGGGTTGGGAGCTTCTAACAACCAGTTGTATCGGAAGTCAGTAGCGTTTAGTCGTTCTTGATGGTAGGGTTGGTCTGTTTCCTCGAAGTACTCGTCCGCCAACCTCCACTTTCCCAGCGCCGGAGTACGGCGTGCAACAATCGCCAGCAGAGCCGCAAATTCGCAACTCTTGTGGGGCCAGTGAGCAAAAACGATGGTCGGTACGTGCTGATGGTCTAGTACTTCTCCGATCGCCCACCCCAGTGCGAGAAAACTCGACGGGTCGGATGCGTCGAGAATCGGCGCAGCCAGAGTGGCGAGGAAAGTACCATCGAAGGCCTCCCAAGAAATTTTGGCTTGACTGCCCTGAGGGTACGAGCCTCCAGCCCAGGCAGTAAGGAAACAGCCCTCAAATCCCCAGCGACGCAACATGGCAACGCTGTCGGGAAGGAGCCCAAAACTGCTGCGCGCAAACACCCTCGGCGGCTCGAATCCGCCGGCCAAATAGGCGTCGCGACCGCGCTCCAGGTCGCGTGCTATGGATTCGCGAGTCAACAGCGGGTGCGCACGCTCGATATCCAGTCCGCCCATCAAGCAGGCGTGATGGGAAGCGATCGATTGCTGCAATTGATCCCTGTGGGCCGGATATTCATCTCCAAGCTTGCGAATGACGCCGCCGCATGCCAAATACGACGATCGAATTCCGTTGGCCGCGCCACTGCTGGTTAATTGTGCAGACAAGGACTTGCCAAGTGTTGTCTCGGCAAGCAGAGTGACATCGATCAGGTTTACGTCGAGCGAGTAGTAATGGTCCCGCTCCTGTCCGAGGGCGTCAAAGCAGGATTGCAACATGCGTTCGGCAACCTCGCGATCTCCCGCGATGGTCGCTGTGGCTGCTTCGGTCAATTGTTGCCCGAATAGGATCAAATCGAGGTTGCTCGTGTAACGCAATTGGCGTGTGAGCAACTGAATTTGCAGAAATGCGTAGCCCAGTGCAGCGAAATCGCTGAGCAATTCATCGAGTAATTCGCAGGGTGGAGCGCTGTTCGATGAATTGGAATTGTGGGACGGCAACGGTTGATCGGGAGATGCATTCGGCTCGATGGTCGAGTCCAAAAAACCGGCTGCTTGGGCAACGTTTAGGATTTCAGCCTGGAACACTCGCCAGCGTGGTGAACCCACAGCTTGATGGCTTTCCTGCTGGTGGAATTGATGTGGACGAAGCAACCTTCCGCCAGCAGCCGCTATGCGATCTTCAGCCCCCAGCTCCAATTTTTCCTCGCTCAATTCTGGCAGCACGAACAGAATGTCTTGAGGATCGGTGGGTAACTGATCAGCCCCCAGCCATCGGGGGGGTGACTGGGCAGCGGCGATGAGCAGCGGGTGCCACAGCGCGATCCAGCCTCCCAGCAGGTCTCGCGCTGGATCGACGGCTAGTGTGCGCGGGAAACCATCGAGCTCTTGGTTGGGGAGGAGAAAGATGCAATCGCGAAGTTTCATCGGAAGGACCCAATCGGGGTGTTAGAACGGCTTCTGGGGCAAAATATTTGTAAATCCGTCACTCAGCTAGCTTAGAAATTTGACATAGGGGGGCTAATCTCGATACAGTTTAATGTGGTGAAGAAATCTATTCGTGAAGATAGAACTTCACAATACTGAGACTTTAATTGTCCTGTATGGGTTGGGTACTGGAAACTCGAGTCGCCAACGGGAACTTTGGAGTCCACTTTTCGGTTGATCCGTTCGGGCTATTCCGTTTTCCAGAGCTCTGCAGTGGTGTGCGTAACGACGAGTTTTCCGGACCAGCTCTGGATGCGGTGTTGCGTGTGGGGAAAGACATATTGCCTCAACGCGTTTTTGGAAACTGACATCTGTTAAGGTTGCGAGTGCTATGGCCAAAGTGTCGTCTGTTTGGGGAATCGAGATCGGGCAGAGCGCGCTCAAAGCGCTGCGTTGTCGATTGGATGGCGAGCAAGTTGTTGCCGAAGCCTTCGATTATATCGAGTATCCCAAAATCCTCAGCCAGCCTGAGTCTGATCCTGAGACGATGGTTCGCGAGGCGATCGATACATTTGTAAAACGCAACGATCTTAAAAAAACACGGGTGGCGTTGAGCGTGCCTGGCCAGAGCGGCTTAGCCAAGTTTTTCAAGCCACCGCCGGTTGAAATTAAAAAGATCCCGGACATTGTCAAATACGAAGCTCGGCAGCAAATCCCATTCGAGCTGGATGACGTGATTTGGGACTATCAATTGATGTCCGGCGGCGAGATTTCCGATGGATTCGCGCTCGAAAGCGAAGTTGGTTTGTTCGCGATGAAGCGCGATGCGGTTTATCGAGTACTCAAGCCATTGCAGGCTGCGAACATCGAAATAGACCTGCTGCAATTGGCACCGTTGAGCCTCTATAACATGGTCACGTTCGATAAGAGCTTGGCCGCCGATCAGGCAACTTCCTATGATAGCGAGCACCCGCCCAAGTCGACTGTGGTCTTGGCGATGGGGACCGATGCGACCGACTTGATCGTAACCAATGGCTATCGCGTGTGGCAGCGAAGTATGCCGCTGGGCGGAAATCACTTTACGCGACAATTAACTAAGGAATTAAAGCTAACGTTCGCCAAGGCGGAACATCTCAAACGTAATGCAATGGAAGCTGAAGACCCGAAGCTGGTTTTCCAAGCGATGCGACCGGTGTTCAATGATTTGGTGACTGAAGTTCAGCGCTCGATGGGCTTCTTCCGCAGCATCAATAAGAAGGCGGAAATCGGATCAATCTTGATGCTGGGCAATTCGACGAAGTTAGCGGGACTATCGCAATATCTGAGCAAAAACTTGGCAATGGACGTTGATGTCCTCAGTTCCTTCTCGCGTTTGACCGGCGATGAGGTGACTACGGCGGCTGCGTTCAAGGATCATATTTCCGCTTTCGGGCCTGTCTATGGACTGTGTTTGCAGGCGCTCGGTCGCGGCCCTGTTTCAACAAATCTGGTTCCCAAAGAAGTGCTTAAGGAACGACTGATTCGTTCAAAAAAACCGTGGGTGGTGGCTGCATCGGCAGCATTACTCATGGGATTTGCGGGAAACTTGTTGTTTGCAGGAAATCGCTGGGCCTATGTTCACCCGTCCAAATGGCAAGCGGCCATGGCAGCCGCCGAGTCCACTAAATCCTCCAGCGATGCGGAAATCTCAACCGACGGTACTCAGAAAGCGCAAGTGAATTTGCTGAAGACGATCGGTGACGAAGTCAGTGGTAGCAGCGATCGCCGCCTGTTGTGGATGGAAGTTATGGCCGCATTGGCGGAAAGCCTAAAACGACCTCAGAACGTTGATTTGAAGAACTTGCCTACGCCGAGCGAATTGCCCTACATCGACCGTACGGACATTCATATCACGAAGATCGAGTCCAAGTACTACGAAGATATCAACCAATACTTGACCCCCAAAGTCCTGGCGGCCTACGAAGAAGACAAGAAATCTCGGCTGACTTTGTTGGGCGAATTGGTAATTCCGGAAGCCACGGAGGACGGCGCGGCTGTTGACGGTGAAGCGGCTGTAGGCGATGCGGCTGTAGGCGATGCGGCCGCAGCCGAACCAGCGGCTGAGGTAGCGGCTGACCCACTGGCCAGCGAAGATGCCTCATTGGACGCTGCGGTCGAAGAGGGAGGCCCAAGCAATGCAGGAGTCGTCTTCCAAATCGAGGGTTTCCACTATCACAACGACATCAAATACAACGCAGAGGGAGAAGAAAAAGAGGGCTTCATACTCAAGCATCTGGTGAATGAGCTGGAGAATGGCAGTGTCACACTGCGCGACATCGATGGCAATCCAGTTGTGTTCACGTTCAAAGAACTCGGCTTGAGCCACCCCTTCGTGGTCGACAGTGGAACATTTCAGGAGAAGTTCAAGATACCGAACCCGGAATGGAAAAAGATGATGAAGGAGGCCGGTTTGGCCGCCGGGGCTATGGGCGCAGGCGGCATGGGGGTCGGCTCCGTGGGGGGCATTGGGCCGGGCGGTGGTGACGGCGGTATGGGGATGGGGCCGGGCATGGTGCCCGGAGCCACGAATCCTAAGATCGATCCAAACGTTCCTCAGTTTTTTGACGCGCCCAAGTTTACTTTCAAATTGCACGTCGTCTGGCGGCAGCAGCCGCTGACCAAGCGATTGGAAGCACAAGCGGCTGCCAAGAAAGCTGCCGAAGAAGCTGCGGCTGCGGCCGCAGAAAACCCAGAAAGTCTGCCAGCAGAATCAACCGAAGCGCTTTGACGCGGTTGCAATCGTGTCCGTCGCGTGCCCCAGTGCTAAAAACGAATTAGTCGGATTTTCAAGGAACAGAGAGCCATGGATCAACTGAAAAACCTGCTCGCGAAAGCTGCCAAACAGCAGTTCTGGATCATTACTGGAATTGCCGTGATTCTTGGGGTCGTCGGCTTTTTTCTTGCCAGTTCGCAACTTGGCAAGCTATTTGACGAACAGAAGACTGCGCTCGACGGTCATTTTGAGAATATCAAGACGGTTAGCGCTGCAGTGCCTACCCATCCCAACAAATACTCCCAGGATCAAATGCAGGTCGTGATTGGCGGCATACAGAGGGACGTAGAAGGTGCGTGGCGAAAACAATACGAGCGACAGGTACCGTTCCTGCAGTGGCCCGCTGAAATCAAGAATCCGCCCCTCATTGCCAAGCTCAAGAAGTATCAGCCCTGCGAAATCAAACTCGAGTATCCAGCCGAGCCCTACGAGATCGCCAAGACTGAAAAGCAGGCATACGCGTCCTACTTCGACGAACAGATGCCTCGTTTGGCGCAGATCGTTGGCGTCGAGTGGGTTGGCGTGGCAAGCACCGCCGCGGCTGGCGGCATGATGGGTGGTTACGGTGCTGGCGGCATGATGGCTGGCGGCTACGGTGGAGGTGAAGGTAGCTACGGTGGCGGCGCTGGCTATGCTGGCGGGGCAGGCATGATGGCCGGTGGCTATGGCGGTGGCGAAGGTAGCGGATACGGTGCCGGGGTAGGCGGCATGATGGGAGGCGCTATGGGAGTTGGCGCTTTTTCGAACAAGCCACCCGACTTGGTAACTTGGCCGAAAATGAGTCAGGATGAACTCATCAGCTCGATTCAAATGTGGCGCGGCGATACGCCGACGGTC
>JBGSTP010000060.1:0-21575 GCA_041736515.1 Pirellulaceae bacterium | reverse complement strand
GGCGTGAGGATCAACCCGATTTGGACAATGACGGTAGACGTTACAATCGTCCGCCAGTCATGAATAGACGAACCGGCAACAAATTGAGCGAAGAACATACCTACAAGAATAATGACTCCGCAGAGAATGGCTTCGGTAGGGGACGCGGTATCGCCACGATCGCGCCACACTTGATGCATCCATAGTCTGAAATTCCATCGATCCGATTCGCGAAACATGACCGCTTCGCTTTCAAATTGTCGAATGGCCCAGCGTATCGCCAATGAGCAGCAACAGGCGGTAACCAACATCACGACAGGTAAATGAATGATGGCTTCGGTGTAGCGACCTTCGATCAGCGAGCGAACCAGAAAAACAGCACCAGAGACGGGTACTAAGCTGGTGCCTAGGTTCAGTTCAAGGCTGGGCAGCATGGGCAATGCGACGAGCGGCAGGGTTACCAGCAATAAGGGCATCAAGTAATATTGACCTTCCTTGGTGCTGCGAGCCAATGCGGCGACAGCCAGCGCGAGGGCACTGAAAAATGCAGCCATGGGAAGCAGCAGTAGCACGAGCCAACCGAAGGCATGAATGGGCATCGGTCCTAATGCCTCTGCCAAATGTGCACTACCTTGGGAAGCAAGCTGTTTAACGATAATGCCGGCGGTCAGATGCATACTCAATAGGTTGAGCAGTGCGCTGCCGATACTGAACACGCTGATGGTGAGGAGTTTTCCCCATACGATTTCGCGGCGTCTTGCCGGGCTGGTCAAAAGCGTTTCCAGCGTGCCGCGCTCTTTCTCACCTGCGCACAAATCGATGGCCGGGTAGAACGCACCGGTCAGGGCCCAAACAAGCATTACGAAGGGCAACACTTTCGACCACAACATAGCTCGACGCACCGAAGACACCGATGTATCCGTTTCCGTTAACAGAATCGGCTCCACCAAACGTGGATTCATACCAACGGCCGACAACTGCGAAGCGACCCAATTCGATCGCCAATGGTCCAGCACAATGTCCAGCCGACTCTGTGCGATCTTAGAATGATCGCGGGCGAGATTGGCAATCAACTGGAGTCCATCCTCATTCTCTAACGAATCGGCTTGAGAATCACCGGAAGCCTCCGAATTGGACTGGGCGTTCAGACGGGATTTCAACAGTCTGGCAAATTCCAGTTCAATCAAGAGAACAGCATCGACTTCGTCCGCCATCACCGCATCTCGGGAGGATTCGACGAGACTCTGGCGAGCAGACTCCGAATGGTCTTTGGGCCAAGGTTGCGTCTCGAGCTCTATGAGCTTCGTCAGCTTCTCGAGCCCAGGAAGAGTCAACAACTCATTGTCGGCGGAGAAAAGTGGACTTTCAGCAGGCCAGTTTTCAGCGCCGACCACGCGGATGTGAACCGCGTATTCTCGGTTGAACTGCGCGATCTGCATCATCAGCATGCCGATCAGCGGGTAGAGCAGAATCGGCAGGATAGTAATGGTAAACAGGGTTCGCCGATCCCTGAGTTGATCGTTCATCTCGCGCAAAAAGATTAAGTGGACGTGCTTCCAGTTCATGACAGCCTCCCCGACGACTTGTCGGCCGATCCACTCTCCTGCAGAGCCAGTTCGGCTTCGCGATCAGAGTCCATGAGCATCTTGAAGAACATCTCTTCAAAATCTTGCTCAGCGTACTCTTCAGCCAATTCGGCCAATGTACCGGAGGCCAACATCTTTCCACGATACAAGATCCCCACACGATCGCAAAGCCGTTCGACTTCGCGCATGATATGCGTGGAGAAAATGATACACTTTCCTTCATCTCGCAAATCGGAAATGATTTCGAGCAATGCTCTAGCTACCAGAACGTCCAATCCTAGAGAGGCTTCATCAAAAACGAGAACAGGAGGGTCATGGACGATTGCGCGTGCAATAGAAACCTTCTGTTTCATGCCGGTCGACATTCGCGCGCCGGCGATGTCGCGAATATCGTTCATTTTTAGTTGCGTAAAAACGCGTTCCATGCGTTCCATCAACCGCTCGGTACCCAAACCGTACAGTTTGCCGAAGTATTCGACCATTTCCCAGGCTGTCATGCGGTCGTATATGGCCGTGTTGCTCGATACAAATCCGATGCTGTGGCGCACTTCATACGGATGGGTCGTCACATCGAAGCCGTTTACCCGCGCATAACCACTCGTCGGCTTTAGCACTGTGCTTAGAATCCGCAGCGCGGTAGTTTTGCCCGCACCGTTGGGGCCCAATAAGCCGAAAATCTCGCCCGCATTGACTTGAAAGCTCACCGCATCTAGCGCTACGAATTGTCCGGTCTGCAGGTCCGGGTACGCTTTGGTAATTTCATGAGCCTCAACCATGGGCATTCCCTCGGACAATTATTCATTCAAGATTTGTGCGGTCCGCCACAAATCCAACTCAACTGCAAAACGAACTGAAGCACATCTTACAAGATCAACCGGTTTCCGTGTCCATTGTCGAAACAGCAAGACTACAACACTTTGGAGCCAGGTGGCATGTTGGCTTGCGTGGCAAACGTCGAAGTATGACTGTCGAGGGGGGCGCCGAGCGAAGCAGCGCGATGTCCCGGCGCGACAGTTCCACTTTTGATATTGGGTGGTGTCGGTTTTGCGATCGGTTCTTTCGTTTTCGGCGGACCTGCCAATGGAGCATCAGTGCGTTTGCTTTCGGGAGCACTCACTAGTGGCTGTTGCGATATCCGCCAAGAATCAACCAGAGAAACAAACTTTTTGGTCAGCGCTGGAGTTCTCGCCCATTCAGGTACCTCAATCTCGATCGGCGGGAGTTCTGCTGCTGCGGTGGCTGGATTGGGTGTTTGGGCAAGCGGGGGTACGTCCGATTCTCGCCGGCCCGCATTAGTGTTGTCGAGCCGTCGCCTACCATAGGTAGCGCCACCTCCGAGCGGTGAAAGCAGGAACACTAGTCCGAAGCCAAAAAACATTCCGCTAAACGTTGCGCCAGCCACAATCATGGTTCGACCGGGACCAATGGGTTTTTCTCCCAGAATGGGTTCGTCCATGCGGGCGATCAGGCTCGATGTCGTTGCAGCCAAGCGAGCAGACTGAGCTTGTCCCAGTTCCCTACTTGTTTCCTGCAATTGCTGATTGAGCGATTTTACATCGCTGGCCACGTTTGAATACTCCGCCCGAATGCGGGCGATTTTTTCCAAACGCGACTCGAGTTGCGTCTGTTGCGATTTGAGTTTGCTAACACGCTCGTCGGCAATACCGATGTCTTTGCTCAACGTTTTCACCGATAACCCTAGTTCGTTCCTCAACTGTATACGCAAGTTGGCTTCGGACTGAAGTGCCGCCTCGACGAGCGGATGGTTGGGCGTGTAACGTCCCTGCATTTGGCTCGCTCGAATGGTTGCGGCAGCCAGGCCATCGCGCAAGCTTTTGAGGCCGGCTTGGGAATTGATTAAATTGCTTGGGGTCAACAGCAATTGATCCGGGTTCTCAAAAGAGGTAGTGGCGAGCTGCAGATCGGTTTTCAACTGTTGTACCAACAGCTCAGCCTGGCGCAACTCGGATTTGATCGAGTCCAAAACTTGACGAGTACTGCTGCCGCCAGAGTTGGAATCAGTCATTCCGCGCAGGTCGCTGAGATCCGCACCTGCTTCGGTTTCCATTTGCGTTAGTTGATCAGTGGCGGCTACTAACTTGTTCCGAATGGTTTCATCTGCTGCTTTGAGCTCGGCGATAACGCCGTCGGCGCGTGCCTGCCGTACCTGCTGCATGTGTGCTTGGAGGGCATCAAAGACAGCCCGATTCAGCGCTACAGCGCGCTCGGGAGATGATTGTTTGACATCTAGATAGATTACTTCGGTAGTACCCAACTCGGCTCCGCGTGGAGCCCTGATTTGAACCGAACCACGCGTAAGCTGGTCGATTTCAGATGTTGTGGGAGGTTTGTCGCCCGATGAAAACCAGCCCAACAGCCCCCCGGGTTCCCGCCCGACCGTTGTCAAAGCGTTGCGAAGCACTTGCGCGTTGACGGCCATCTCCAAGATGGTTTCCTGGGCGGCTTTCATCTCTGTCTGGCTTTGAAAACGACCAAGGCGCATTACCGCACCAGTCGCTTCATCCCTCACTATAATGCCCTGTGAAGCTAACCAAACATCACCTTTGAGCAGAAGTACATAAACGATTCCAATAAATGCAAATGCCAGAGTCGTCGCGATCCACAGCGGGCGCCACTGCCAATAAGTAGCCACCAATTTAATCAATTGGGGATTACTGATTCTTGGAATTTGCATTTTGGTAATTGTCCACTGTGCGGCGATTGTCTGTAGGTAAGCCTTGAAAACAACGGCGTCAACCCGCTGCTGTACTAACCCGATGCCGAACCGTAGCCCATCGCAGTCCCCACGACGAGTAAATTCCGCCGGCGGTAACCAAAAAACACTTGGGGCAGTTTACCTTGCTTCGTTGCTAGTGCTTTTGGCAATTGAATCGATTGTAGCGACTGGGAGATCTAGCGACTGGGAGATCTCGGGACGGGAGATCTCGGGACGGGAGATCTCGCGAAAGGGAGACCAGGGCTCTATCAGCCCGCCATTCCGGCTATGTGTCACCTACCGATTCCGATACTTGCGGTTTGCTGGCGAGTTACCTTGAAGGGGCTAGTCGCCAAAGACCATGGTCTTCGTTAAATTAAGGAGCCTCTGTTAAGCGTTCGCGTCGCAAGCACCACCTGATCCACCGTTGCTGAGCAGGAGCAACCCATCCCGTGAAAATACTATTGTCAGAAAGTCGACTTCGCGAGGGTCTCGATGAAATGGCGCGGTTGATTACGGCGCGTTATGGCGAAACGCCCTTGACGATTGTCGCGGTCATGACCGGCAGCCTGGTAATGCTGGCCGACCTTATCCGACAGTTGAACATGCCCGTCCGCGTCAGCCTGATTCAGGCTAGCAGCTATCGAGGTGGTACTGAACCGGATGCGTTGTGGATTCGGGATGACATGATGCTTGATATAGCTGGTCGGGACGTTTTGGTTGTTGACGACATTTTTGATACGGGGAATACCCTACAGGCAGTATTGCAGTGTGTTCGCGAAATGAATCCCAGCAGTGTTGCCAGTGCAGTATTACTACACAAGGAAGGCCGACAGAAAGTGGAAATGTTGCCCGACTTTGTTGCTTTTAGGATTCCCGATGAGTTTGTCGTTGGCTACGGCTTGGATTACCAAGATCTCTACCGCAATCTGCCTTTTCTGGCAGTGCTCGAGCCAAGCGATCTAGAGGCATCGTCTGTCTAACTACGAGCCCCAAGATATGAAACCCAGTCGGCGAGTATTATTGATCGCTCGCCATTTCTGGCCAGAGACCGAGGACGACACACTCCGACTCAGAGCTTGGGCCGAGCAGCTTCATCGCGAAGGTGCGGAGGTAACCGTGGCGACCCCGCGTTGGAATTCGCGTTGGCCAAGGCAGATCATTTGCAACGGAGTGATGGTCAAACGCATCGATTTTCCACCTGCACATCCCTTGCGAACGGGGAGATATATGCGACAGCTGGGCAATTGGGTAGCGAGCATGCGCGACAAATTCGACATGATTTATTGCGATCAGGCCGATATTGAAGCGCACGCAGTACTCGACTACGTGCCCCAACGATTGAATCTACCTTTGGTTGTGCGTTATACACCACCGGACAGCGCTGCAATCGAAATCAGCTCACCAACGGCTCGTGAGCTCGACATCTGTCGGCGAGCTGCGATGGTGATTGTCTCTAGTGCGACGTCTGAAAGGCGGCTACTGGCGGCGGGGCTCAACCGCGCCAGTATTGTTCGTTGCCATCAAACGCTTGGCGCTTCTTACGATCGAAGTAGCGAAGCAAGACGGCAAGCTCGACAAGTCTTAGCAGACGTGAATTCGGATTTGTTCTTGAAATCAAATGATCGTCTGCTGGTTTGCCCGGGAGAGTTGCGCCGCAGTTGGGGGGTCGATACACTGCTCAGCGCGGTAGTACCTCTCGTTGAGCGGCACCGCTCCCTGCGCATTTGGATTCTTGGTGACAGTCGAGAGCGCTCGTCGCTTTATGACGCATTGCGGCATGAAGGTGTGCATCGATTAATCGCGATGCCCGGAATCTTCACGGACCTTGAAGAAGTAATAAAAGTTGCCGATTTGTGCGTTTTTCCGGCAGCCGACAAGGGGCTCGGTTGGCTGCTGCCAACTTGCATAGCTAGTTCGGTTCCTTTTCTGGCTGCCGACAGTCCATCTGCCAGGCAAGTCTTAGGGACGGAAGCGGAGCGTTTGTTATTCGCAAGCGGCGATGCTTGCTCGTTGCGAGAGCGGCTCGCGGCCTGGTTGCACAATGCGAACTCTCTTGCAGCTAGCGTATCGCAAGTTCGCAAGCATACTGTTATGTCAGCTTCGCCAAGTCTTAGCTGCAACGTTTTGTTTCAATCCCTGGAAGCTAGCGCTTAGGCCATGCGACTCAAGATCTGTCAGATAATTCCAACACTCGTCCAGGGTGGTGCCGAAAAGCAAATGTCGCTCTTGGCGGCGAATCTCGACCGCGAAAAGTTTGAGTCGCACGTCATTGTGCTCACATATTCTGGGCCACTCGAGGACGAATTGCGTTCGCAGGGTGTGAATGTTCACATCGTTGGGAAACGTGGAAAGCTAGATCCTACCGCTTTGAGTCGACTGATACGCAAGCTACGTGAGATAAAACCGCATCTCGTCCACACTTGGCTTTTCGCTGCCAACAGCTACGGGAGGTTTGCAGCCCGACGGGCTGGAGTGCCAGTGATCATCGCCGGTGAGCGTTGTGTTGATCCTTGGAAGCAATGGTGGCACTTTGCTATCGACCGAAAATTGCTGAAGATCACCGATAGAATCGTTACAAACTCAAACGCTGTCGTCGATTTTTATGGGAGGCAGGGCTTAGCTTCGTCGCATTTCAAGGTCATCCCCAACACCGTCATCCCAAATACGCAACCGCGGATAACCCGGGAGGAGCTTTTCCAGAGGCTGAAACTCCCGCCGCGGGGTAAAGTAGTCGGTGCAGTCGGCCGTTTGTGGAAACAAAAAGGCTATCGCGACTTAATTTGGTCCAGCGAATTGCTTCGAGTTGCCTATCAAGACGTATGCCTCGTGATCATGGGCGATGGACCAGAACGTGAAAAACTACTAGAGTATCGAGACCATACTGGGGCGTCGGATGCAGCACGGTTTGTTGGGCATCGTAACGATGCGGCGGAATTAATGAGCGGCTTCGATGTTTTGTGGAATGGGAGCTTGTACGAAGGCCAAAGCAATACCATTCTGGAGGCAATGTCGCTGGGGATTCCCACGGTTGCCAGCGATATCCCGGGCAATCGCGATTTGGTTGTTCACGGCGAAACAGGCTACCTGTTTCCGCTCGGCGATTTGGATGCACTGACCCGACTTACCAACGCATTGCTGCTAGACGATGCCAAACGAAAACAACTGGGCCAGCAGGCTGCACGTCGGGCTGAAGAGCAATTCTCACTGAACGCAACGGTCCGTGCGCACGAAACGCTCTACTCGAATCTTGTGGCTCAAAAAACAAAACACTGAAGTTTCGATCGTGTACTCAGTGCCGGTGGCCAGGCGAATTGAGGGTAGGCAGCGAAAGTTTACGTCGAAGTGCAATGCCTGCAGGCGAGAAGGCCTCCCCCCGGACGACTTTCTCGCCTGCGTTTTATGGCATTCGCACAGCTTCAATGTTTACGCCAAGCCGAGCCGTTCCTTGGGATCCTTTAATCCATCGGCAAGTTTGGCGAGGGCTTCGGTCTCGATCTGTCGAACACGTTCGCGGGTGAGCCCCAATTCAGTACCAATTTCTTTCAGCGTATGCGATTGCGTGTCTGCCAAGCCGAAACGCATTCGCAACACTGTCGCCTCGCGGACGTCGAGACCTTCAAGCAACTCCAGGGCCGTACTCAACACGTCATGATCGAGTAGTTCTTCATCCGGAGCTTTCAAGCGTTCGTCCATCACCATCTCACCCAGCGACCAGCCCGCATCGGTTTGATCGCTTTGCGGGGTGCTGTTGTAGATCTGAATGGCTTTCTTGATAATTGGCAACTTCTTTCGTGCCAGACCCAGGATACGACCAACCTCTTCCTGCGTAGGCGTTCGTCCCAGTTCTTCCGTTAATCTGGCAGAAGCCCGCCGCCATTTACTCAGTAATTCGACCATATACGCTGGAATGCGGATCGTCTTCGCCGAATTGATGAGCGCGCGCTTGATCGATTGCTTGATCCAGTAACTTGCATACGTGCTGAACCGTGTGCCAACATCGGGGTCAAAGCCTTCCACGGCTCGCAATAGCCCCAAGTTGCCTTCTTCAATGAGATCCTGCAGGCCCAGCCCTTTTCCGATGTAACCCCGGGCTATGTTGACTACCAAGCGCAAGTTGGCACGAACCATATGGTCGCGTGCGGCGACGTCGCCTTCCGCAATGCGCCGAGCCAGATCGCGCTCTTCCTTCGCAGACAGGAGCGGAACTTCATTAATCTCGCGCAAGTAGGTTTCCAGCGGACTCTGTGGCTGAACGTCATCACGCGTTCGTTTGCGCCGACTCGCTCGTAGCTCTTCTTGTTCTTCGCTGACGTCAGCTTGATAATCGTTGAAGTCGGACATAAATTCTCAGTGCAGACGTTCGAGTAAAGTTGGGTGGTAAGCGCTGTTACGCGAGCATCGACTGGTTGCGTCCAATCGGCGCCTGCTAGCTCGTTTCAGCGCGAACGAATCTTCGTTCCCGTGCAGCTGAAAGCTCGCGTTCAACGTGGAGAATGCGGCGGGCAGTGCCAGCATTGACTCTCCAGGTTCTGTTATCGCCAATTGCTAGCTACAGCCTCTAGGAAATGTGAAAGGTGGGTGGTTGTAGCGATTATTTTAATTTGGCGAGGGTTTTCCATGACGCAAAGCGGGCCTGTTAAGGTCGACTCTCGGACCTAGGGGTTATTTGAGTAATTAGAAATTCGGTCCGACTCCTATGTTCCCAACTCTCAGTACATAAAATGCTTGCAAATGCGGGTGCGATTGGTTTAGCATACCTGTCTGTCAGTCGAGCGGCAGGTTCGAATCAGTTCCCGCCGTGGTGAAAGTGTCTGCATGTCATGAACCGGAAATCTGTGTTCAGGACTCGTGCCCCCGTCCCTAGAGCTAAATTCTGTTTAAACCAATTTTTCAATTCGGAGCCTATACCGATGGCCAAGCAATATTTTCCTGCAGCTGGTGTCTCTAGAAGAAAGTTCCTTTCGACAACGAGCGCAGTAACCGGTGCGGCTGTCGTGGGTTACTTTACTAGCTCAAGCTGCGCTCAATCTACGTCACCCAATGAGAAGCTCAATTTGGCCTGTATCGGTACGGCCAATCGCGCAGCAGCGGATATTCAAGAAGTATTGCAGGAACAGATCGTGGCTTTGTGCGACGTGGATAGCAATTTCTTAACCCAGAAACTGAAGGAGCTTCCTGACGCAAGAGCCTATGCCGACTATCGGGAGATGCTGGATAAGGAAGCGGACAAAATCGATGCGGTCGTTATCGGCACCACCGACCACCATCACGCGCCGGCTTCCATTCGGGCAATCCGTGCTGGCAAGCACGTTTATTGCGAAAAGCCATTGACGCATACTGTGCAGGAGGCGCGAATCATAGCCATGGAAGCGAAAAAGGCTGGCGTTGCAACTCAGCTGGGAACACAGATTCATGCCGACGATAATTATCGTCGCGTTGTAGAGATTATCCAAGCGGGAACAATCGGAACTGTTACGGACGTGCACGTTTGGGTTGGCGGCAAAGGCTGGGGCGGCGGTGAGCTTCCTACCGCAGAAGAGATTATGGATCCGCCAGCGCATTTGAATTGGGATTTGTGGTTGGGCCCTGCCCTAGAGCGGCCTTACGCCAGTGGGCGGTATCATCCCGCTCAGTGGCGGCGCTGGTGGGCCTTTGGACAGGGTACGCTGGGTGACATGGGCTGCCATTATATGGACTTGCCCTTCTGGGCGTTGGGATTGCGACATCCAACGGAGGTCGAAGCCGAAGGCCCGCCTGTTCATGCCGAAACGGCGCCACTAGGCCTAGTGGTGCGCTACAAGTTTGCCGATCCAGCAATAAATTTCACCTGGTACAACGACACCGAGGTTCCGAAATCCATCAATGACACCATTGTCCCAAGCAACGGTGTCATGTTTGTGGGCAGCGATGGCATGCTCTTCGCAGATTACAACAAATACAAGCTGTTCCCTGTAGAAAAGTTCGAGAACTTTACGCCACCGGCCGTGTCGATCCCCGAATCAATTGGACACCATAAAGAATGGCTGCAGGCTTGTCGCGATGGGTCGCCCACGTCCTGCAATTTTGATTATTCTGGAGCACTTACCGAAGCGGTGCTCTTGGGCAATGTGGCGTATCGTAGCGGTCAGAAGTTTTCCTGGGACGCGGCCACTTTGCAGACGAACAATGCCGAGGCGCAAAAGTTCATTTCCAAAGAGTACCGCAGCGGCTGGGAAATTGCATAGCGAACGGACTACCGGCCCTGTTTCCGAACAAATATATCATCGCCTAGGAATAACCCATGATTCGAAGTCTTCGTTCGCAGTTCGTTTGGGCCGCACTTTGTTTTGGACAACTCGCCGATGCGACGCTCGCAGAGGAACGCGGCAAGTTGCTGTTTAAGGACGATTTTGAACGCAATGAATCTCAGGAGTTATCCGATGAGGTTGGCAACGGCTGGGCGACGAATAGCAAGTCGCGGGCTGCGGGCAACAAGCAGGTTGATCTCCGCGATGGCGCGATGCACATCTTCATCCATGAAGCTGCAGACCATGCCGTCTCGGTCACTCATCCTGCAGAATTCAAAGATGGCAGCGTTGAACTTCGATTCATGCTCGAGCACAAAGACGATAGCCTTGGTTTGAACTTCGCAGACCTGCAGTACAAAGAAGTCTGGGCGGGCCACCTGTTTGTCGCAAAAGTTAGCACAAAAGAAATTGAGCTAACAGACTTAAAGACAGGCAATATGGACCTCAAGACCAGAGAGCTGCGGCTGGCCAAAAAAGCCCCTACCGAACTGCTGAATCAGCTCAAGACCAAGACCAAGAAGTTTACGCATTCACTGGAAACTAATAAGTGGTATTCGCTCAAAGTTGACATTCAGGGAGATAAACTGCGACTGGAAATTGACGGAAAAGAATTGGCCGCTTTTGCATCCGAAGGAATCTCGCATCCAACCAAACGCACGCTTCGATTGGCGGTGCCAAGAAACGCGGTGGTCGACGATATTCAGGTTTTCGCGATACAATGAACTATATGAGCAAGGGCTTTGCGCTCTCGCCATCTCCGTCGCGACGTTCCCACTCGCGACGGATTTCTCGCAGGCCGTAAGCGCACATCTCAAACTTTTCGCTCATGCGCTCGAGCAATGCATTAGTAGCTGGCGATTCGTCCGTGGGAATTGAGCTGGCGATTCGATAGGCTCGCTTTCCTTGAGCCATATAGTTTACAAACTGATCTCGTTTGTCGGCCGACTTTAGTTCTCGTAGCGCTTCGGGGTAGACGCCGGACCAAAACAGTGTGAAATCACCTATGTGCCGGTGAATCTCGCGTTTAGCAGTGCCGATGCGTTGTTCGGCTTCGGACACCAACGTCACTACTTCCGTTGCGGGCCGCCCATCGAGCTGGCGAACTTTCTGAAGACTGTCGAGCCGAGTAAACCGTACCAGCAGTTCGCTGACATAATCAACCATCTGAGTGTCGACAACACCCAACTGCGAATGGAAAACGAACTCGGTTAGCCCAACAAAAAAGCGATCGAGTGTTGATCCGGCTTCATCTGAAGTCATGGCAACTCTCCTGTTAAGAGGAACTTACCACCTATCCAACTCTACGTTAATTCCGCAGTAAAGCATATGTCAAGTATGAAAACCTACAGGAAAACCAAAACAAGATCGTGAAAGAATGAATTTGGCAGATGATTTTCCGTTATGCTCGCCTACTGTCTTCGATGGCGTCCATACGGCCTAGCAGAATTCCGAATTCCCCGCCGCTGGTCGCCTCATGTCCACGGACAATGGTGTCCCTCGGATATTCTGCTCTGGCACACTATAATTTCTGGGTCGTTGAGTAGTTCGCAAATTGGAGTTTGCAGATATGCCTTTGATTGCTAGTGCGTCTGGACTTGGTTTTTTCTCGGTTATTGGTCTGGTCTTACAATTCTTTGTAGCTTGCGGCACTGTCTCTGCCGCTGAGCTCGCGTTAGAGCGAGCTGCTTATCGTGGGCCGGTTGCTCTGGTAGTCGCCGAAGACGAGACCTGGGCGGTCACAATTAACGAGCTCTCCAACTCACTGTCGCTGATCGACCTTAAGGCCTCCCGTGTCATACAAGAGATCGCTTGCCTTGGACATCCAACAGAATGCGCGCGGCTTTTAGGCAACCAATTGCTGGTTAGTTGCCGTGAAGATGGGTGCGTGAAACGATTTGAGGTGTCAACGCGCGAAGGTGAACTGTCTATTCGCGAAACGGCTCGCATTGATACTGGTTTCGAGCCATTGGGAATTGCGGTTAGTAACAAGTCTCAATGTGCCTACGTGGGTCTGCTCGCCTCCGGCGAGGTCGCTGAGATCAGTTTGCAAAAGAATGTCCTACTTCGGCGTATTGGCGTCGGACACTGGCCTCGCTATTTGGCGGTGTCTCCCGACGGCTCGACTCTCGCCGTGGGACTGAGCGGCGAAAGTTCGCTGGCCGTTTACTCGCTGCCTGAAGGCAAGTTAGCCTACGATGAACCACTCAGTGGCGGCATCAATTTTGGTCATATGCGTTGCTCTGCAGATGGCAAAAGTGTTTATTTCCCGTGGATGGTCTATCGCAGTAATCCTATCGATGTCGGCAATATTCGTCGCGGCTGGGTCCTGGCCAGTCGCGTGGCCCGCGTGCGATTGGACGGCCCGGCATATCGCGAAGCAATTTCGCTGGATGTGCCGAGGCTCGCTGTGGCGGATCCGCACGGTATCGCCATAACGCCTAACGAAGAAAAGATGGTAGTAACATCCTCCGGTACGCACGAACTGCTGTGTTATGGCTTGCCCGAACTGCCCTTTGTAGCTGCAGGTGGCCCTGGGGATCTCATTGACGAACGATTGTTGCGCAACCGCGAAGCTTTCTACCGCATAGAACTCGGCGGACGTCCCATGGGAGTTGAGCCGAGTCGCGACAATCGTACCGTGTATATCGCCAACCAGACCTCGGACACGCTTCAAATCGTTGACTTGGAAGAACGTCAAATCATCTCGCAGATCGAACTCGGAACGCCTGCAACTGACTCGGACAGCCAGTTGGTGCACCGAGGCTTAGAGCTTTTTCACGACGCAGGCCGAAGTCTTGACCAATGGTATAGTTGTCGCTCCTGCCACCTCGATGGCGGCTCCAATGCTAAAGCCATGGACACATGGAACGATGGCACGGCACTCACCGCCAAGACTGTGCTTCCCCTATTCGATGTGGTTCAAACCGGTCCGTGGACCTGGCATGGCTGGCAACAGGACTTAGACGAGTCGATTCAGAATTCGTTTGTCTCCACCATGAAGGGCGAGGCCGTCTCACAAGACGATGTGCGTGCAGTAAAGGCCTACCTGGCATCGCTGCGTCGCCCGACGAATCCCTTTCGCTTGGACGGTCACGATACCGAGAAAGCGACCGAGGGTGAAAAATTATTCCACTCTGAATCAGTTGGCTGCGCAAACTGCCACAGTGGATCGCTCTTTTCGGATGGTGAGATCCATGACGTGGGACTCGGCGGCGATTCGGATAAATACTCTGGTTACAATACGCCGAGTTTAGTTGGCGTTTATCAAAAGGTGCGTTTGCTGCACGATGGGCGATCCAAGTCGCTCAGAGATTTGTTGACCAATTGGCATACGCCTCAGGAAGTTGGCGGTGGTGCAGTATTAAGCGAACTGCAGCTCGAGCAACTCATCGCATATTTGAAAACGCTATAAGCAAAGAGCTTTTGACTACTCACGGCGGTATCTCCGACCGTACATTGCGGCGGCTGCGGAGCCCGAGTTGGGGTGGTCTAGGAGATGACAAAATGACTCTTGTCAGCAGGCAAATTATGTTCAAGCATTTCAGCATAGTATCGTGTGTAGCCATGGCGCTGTGGATGCACATCATCGCTAGCTCCGTAGCGGCGGAGGGACTACCGAATATTATCTTGATACTTGCTGATGACCTAGGTTACGGCGACGTGGCTTGCTACAACCCAGCTCGTGGAAAAATTCAGACACCCAACATCGACCGACTTGCGACCCAAGGCATGCGGTTTACGGATGGCCACTCTAGCTCCGGTGTTTGCTCCCCTTCGCGATATACGCTGCTTACCGGGCGCTATCATTGGCGAACTCGGTTGCAAAAAGGTATTGTTGGACTTTGGGAAGAACCGCTCATTGCACCGGATCGGCTAACCATCGCCAGCATGTTGAAGGCGCATGGCTACCGAACTACTTGTGTTGGCAAGTGGCATTTGGGCTGGGATTGGCCAATTGATGAGAAGCAAAAATTTCTGTTCCGAGGAAATAAAGAGACAACTAACGCGACCTCAGAACACCGCAATGCTTGGCGAACTTCGTTTTCACAGCCCATTCTTGGCGGCCCGACAACTCGTGGCTTTGACGCGTATTTTGGTACTGATGTTCCTAACTGGCCGCCATACTGCTTCATCGAGAACGATCGCACTGTAGGTATGCCCTCCGAGTTCCTGCCAACAAAACTGCTTGAAAAGAATCAAGCGAGCCTACAGGGGCCAGCTCTGGCTGGTTGGACCCTTGAACCTATTCTACCGGCACTCGGAAATCGAGTCGTGGAGACTATTCGGAATGCAGCCCATTCGTCGGATACGCCTTTTTTCATTTATATGCCACTTACGTCGCCTCACACTCCGCTGAGCGTAAATGACGAATGGAAAGGAAAGAGCGGCCTCAATTTGTTTGCGGATTTAGTAATGGAAACCGATGCCGTCGTTGGACAAGTATTGGATGCATTGGACGAAAGTAAAATCAGCGACAATACGCTGGTTGTCTTCACCAGTGACAACGGCTGCGCTCCATACATCGGCATCGAGGAGCTGCAAGCCATGGGGCATTATCCGAGTGGACCACTGCGAGGAGCGAAATCGGACGTCTGGGAAGGTGGGCATCGCGTTCCATTTATCGTGCGCTGGCCAGACCACGTTGCATCGGGAAGTGTCTGCCATCAACTGGTACATCACGCCGACTTGATGGCAACCTTTGCGGAAATTGTCGGCGCGTCCTTGCCTGCCAACGCGGCGGAGGACAGTTTTAGCTTGCTGCCAACTTTGGCGGATGCAGCACTGGCCGTGCGCGAGAACGCTGTTAGCCAATCAAGCGGTGGATTGATTGGTTTGCGACACGGTGCATGGAAAATCATTTTTGGTGCTGGTTCCGGAGGTTGGGGGAAAGGACAGGACGAACACCCGGCTCAACTCTATAACCTGTCGGAAGACATTGGTGAGTCAAATAATCTTTTCGCAGAGCAGCCGGACAAAGTCAAACAACTCACCGACATCATGACTGCGATTGTGGCTAATGGACGAAGCACTCCCGGCGCATCGCAGGCGAACGATAAACCCTTCGATTGGCAGCGCGCCGTGCTCAAGCAGGATAAGCCCTAGTTGGACAGCGGCGAATTAAAAATGCTTGCATTCGCTTGACTCTGTTTATGTCGCATGGCGCGAAACCAGGATTGGCATCGGCGGTTAGGTCGCAGCTATGCTGGGAATTAGCGTGAACAATCCGGGCTTTGCGGCTTGCAGCTCACGAATCCGAAATGGCTGAGCAGTTTCCAGTGTTGGCAATTGAAAGTGGCACTGTCCAACTTGGCATACCCGGCAGTTCGACAAGCGGACGAATCTCGGTAGTGCCACGAGTGGTGCCGGGGATTTGCGATGCAATCTCAATGGCTTCATCGAGGTTGTTAACTTCGATTAAGAAGTATCCAGCGAGCTGCTCTTTCGTTTCCGCGAATGGTCCGTCTGAGATCGTGCGGCTTCCATCGCGAACGGTCACACAGGTGGCAGTCGCCGCCGGATGAAGCGGAGCTGCATGGAGATACTGATTTTCTTTGGCGAGTGTTTGGCATATCCGTACAGACGAGTCGCGGGCAGCGTCTAGCTCGTCGCCGGACCAGACATCCTCAGCAGAATAAATCAACAGAATATATTTCACGGATTTTCCCTTGGTTTGAATTACTCAACGCCGTCAAATGCCCTTTGGAGGGCAGCGATATCCAACTTCTTCATTTGCCACAAAGCCTGGAACATGCGTTGCAGTGCTTTCGAATCGTCGCTTGCGAACCAATTCTGCAACTGCGACGGCCAGATCTGCCAGCACATGCCATATTTGTCTTTCAACCAGCCGCAGGCCAACTCCTCCCCTCCGTCACTGGTCAACCCGCTCCAAAGCGCATCGAGTTCCTGTTGGGAATCGCAGTGGACCGCCAACGAAAAGGACTCAGTAAACTTCCATTCCTCGCGGCCAGCATTCAGAGCGATGAACTTCATCCCGCATAGTTCGAACTCAACCGTGAGCACAGTTTGATCTGCGGGGTTCAGCACTTTTCGAATGATTTTGGAATCGGGAAGTAACGAGATGTAGAACTCGGTAGCTGCCTCCGCTTGATTTGCAAAAGTTAGAAACGGCGTAATTCGTTGTTTGATGTGCATCATAGGGCCTATTGCATCGAGTGGAGACCGATCATATTACCTTCTGTGTCTGCAATCAAAGCGATGAAGCCATACTGGCCAATCGCCATCTTTGGCTTGCAGACTCTCCCGCCAGCTTCCTCGACCCGCGAACTTTCAACGGCGCAGTCATTGCAGGAGAAATAAACCAGGGTTCCCATTCCGCCAGATGGACAGCCGTCCATCCTCGCCAAAGCGCCGGAAGCTCCGCTGGCTTCCATGTTCATCGGAAAAGCTTGCATCTCAAGCTCGGGGTCAGGCGACTGGAGTTCCGCAAGTTCGATACTCAGCACCGACTCGTAGAACTTTTTTGCACGAGGCATGTCTTGGACGTAAATTTCAAACCATCCAACAGGATTTCTATCCATAGTTGCATTCCTTTCATAATATGTGTGTTATTTCTACAGTGGGCGTAGTTCTCAAACGGAAACTTCACAATCAACGCGCCACATTCTCGTGGCAGCCGTTTTTCCACAATGCGCGTGAATCACAAGGTCTGGATGCATCATCAACCCAGATCCTACGCCGGTGGACTTGCGTTTAGAGCTGACGCGTCCATCCAGACCATTTCCCAAACATGACCGTCTAAATCAGCTATCATGCGTCCGTACATAAAGCCATAATCTGTTTGCGGGTTGATGTCAGCAACTCCACCGTGCAGGGCAGCCATATCGCTGAACCGGTCAACCGCTTCGCGGTTCTCGCAGGACAAACACAACATCACTTCGCTCGATGTACTTGGAGCAATCGGACGACTAGTAAAGGATCGCCACTTATCGTGGGTGAGTAGCATTACGTGGATCGCCTCGCTCCATACCATACAAGCCGCGGTCTCATCAGTGAATTGCGGATTATTCTGAAAACCCAGTGCTTCGTAAAACTTCATAGATGCCGGGAGGTCGCGCACCGGTAAATTTACAAATATCATCTTGGTCATTTTATTTTTCCCAGGGAAGCATTTCAACGAAGTCGATCTAATGAGGTGGGTTGGCGCAATTTCGAATGGTGGTGAAGCACAACGTAAGTCACCCAAGCCTGAGGACAATTACTAGGGAGTCGGTGCAGGTACCATCACCTTCCAGCCCACGTTGAACATGTCGGTCAACATCCCGTAGCACGGTGACCAGAACGTTTTGCACAGTGGCATGTCGATCCTGCCTCCTGCTGCCAAGTTTTCGAAAACGCGATGTGCGTCAGACTCAGTCGGCACGGTTAGTGTTAGTCGAAATCCGTCGAACTTCGATTTATCGTCGCATCCATCGGAGGCCATGATGGTTGTGTTACCTATACGGAGCGATGAGTGCATGATTTTCTTTTCAAACCCTGCTTGCAACATGCCCGGCGGAACTGGGTCGGGACTTTCATTGAATCTCATCACCATGTCGACGATTGCTCCAGCCGCCCGCTGATAGAATTCTAGAGCTTCTTCGCAGCGGCCGCCGAAGAATAAGTATTGGCCGACGGTAGCGTTGCGTAGTGCGGTTTGATTGACCAGCGTCTGTTCGCGCTGCTGCAACTCGGGTGTAAGCTCTGTGCTGAAGTCTTCAGCCTCAAAGAATGGACGTATTTCGAGATACGACTCATCCGAGTCCGGCATCGGGCAGGGGCAGCGCTGAGCCCACGCAATCGCTTCCTGCATCGAATTCACTTGCCAAATCCAAAAGCCAGCAATAAGTTCTTTGGTTTCTGCAAAGGGCCCATCGATGACGGATTTGCCCTGCGGAGAGAACCGTATTCGGGCACCTTGGGAACTAGGGTGAAGCCCCGCTCCATCCAGCATGATTCCGGCTTTTACTAGCTCTTCGTTAAAGATCATCATCTCGGACAACAATGTTTCAGAGGGCATCTGGCCCGCTTCCGATTGCTTCGTGGCTTTAACTGCGACCATGACTTTCATTTCTGTTCTTCCGTTGGCTTGAGTACTTGGTAAAGAATGTTTGAGGCCATTACTGCTGAACAGCAGCCTGACGACTGGCGATCAGTTTGTTGACAGCCTCATCCGCAGGGCGAATCTCGAACGGCCCCATTTTGACGCCCGGATGTTGCGACATTAGCGCAATGGCATGATTCAGATCCCGCGCCTCAAGAAACAGTATTCCGCCGAGCATTTCCTTGGTCTCCGCGTACGGGCCGTCCGTAACGTCGACCGCACCATTCTTGATTCGGAGCGTGACCGCATTCTTGGCCGACTGCAGAGCTTCACCCCCGAGAAAATGACCGCCACGTCTCAGCTCATCGTCGTAGGCAAAGCACTCTTCCATTAACCTCTGGCCCTCCACTTCCGACAGCAACTGCAGTTTAGATTCCGCAATGAATCCCAGGCACACAAATTTCATGTTTTCCATCTTTCATTAATTGCTTGGCAGTGTGGCAGATCGCGTTGGCTGTCCGTGTTTCCGATTGTCTGACGGATAGTCGAGCGGAGAGACGCAGATTCGACAGCCACCCAAGAAATTTTTCGAAATGATGGAGGCGAAGGTCCATTTAATGCACTGTCCCTATTTGTTTGCTGTGCTGCCGACACAAACACCCTCGCGCGGTTAGCCATCTACGCCGAATTTTTTTACGGGTCGATGCGAGTCCTAGCAAGTCATCGGGTCGGGGCAACCCAGCCCCCCCTCGTCCAATCTGGCTAAAACGTTAGGGACGCACAGTTGCATTATCTCAAGAGACGCCGAGCAGTCAAGAGGCGATCCGCAAAATCACGCGAGCAGGTCATGAACGACATTGCCATAAACATCCGTCAAACGGAAATCGCGACCGGCATGGCGGAAAGTAAGTTGTTCGTGGTTCAAACCCAGCATGTAAAGTAAAGTGGCGTGAAGATCGTGCATGTGGACTGGGTGCTCAACAGGCGCATAGCCAAAATCATCGGTTCGGCCGTAAGTGAAGCCTGCTTTGCAACCACCTCCAGCCATCCACATGGTAAACGCCTTAGGGTGGTGATTGCGTCCGTTGTCATTTTCGACAGTAGGTGTCCTTCCGAATTCCGCACCCCAAACCACTAAGGTATCATCGAGCAAACCACGTCGCTGCAGGACTTCCAGCAATCCGGCAATTGGACGATCTACTTTCGGTGCTTCGGCGATGCTCCCTTCTTTGACCTGCTTATGATGATCCCAAGTATAGTTGGTTGAAACTTGAATATACCTCACTCCGTTCTCAGCAAATTTTCGTGCCAGCAAGCATTGTCGACCAAAATTATCGCTCGGCTCCGAGCCGACGCCGTAGAGATCTAGCGTTTCTTGGGTTTCAGAATTCAAATCCATGATCGAGGGTATCGTTGTCTGCATGCGAAAAGCGAGTTCATAATTCGCAATCAGTCCTTCGATATGTTGGTCATTGCCCACTTCGTTCAGATGCCTGGCGTTAATCGATTGCAGCAGGTTGAGGTGCGCGCGTTGCGAACGCGAATTCAATTCTGGATTCGATAGATTCGAGATTTTCGCATTTGCAATCGGAATCTCCGCTGAGCCGATGGCTGTGCCTTGATGTTGGGCGGGAAGAAAAGCGCTGCCGTAATTTTGTGC
This sequence comes from Pirellulaceae bacterium, assembly GCA_041736515.1. Lineage (GTDB taxonomy): Bacteria > Planctomycetota > Planctomycetia > Pirellulales > Pirellulaceae > Aureliella. The sequence continues at coordinate 1,303 of JBGSTP010000060.1, read as the reverse complement.
GCCCCCGTGACCACGAGGGGGCGATATCGTAATAAAGGCAGGTAGGCTTTCATTCTCGCTTCCCAATCCATAGCTCACCCAAGCTCCTACGCTGGGGCGAACTAGATTCGCCGTTCCTGTATGCAATCTCAGGAGCGCTTCGCCGTGCGCATTTCCTTCGGTGTGCATGGAGCGAATCACGCACAGCTTGTCCGCATGCCGCGCTATCTCGGGAAAGAGCTCGTTCATCCAGATGCCGCTCTGGCCGAACTGTTGGAATTGAAATGGCGAACCCATTAGCGTCCCGAGGCTTTGTACTGCCGCGCCGACCGATTCACCTGACAGCTGCATGCCTGAGCGTTTGTTGAGCAGTGGTTTCGGATCAAAGAAATCGACGTGACTGGGGCCACCCCACATGAACAGGAAAATAACTCGCTTAGCCCGCATGGGAATTGCTGGCTGCGGTAATGGGGATGCCGCTTGCACCGTCGCGCGGCCTTGACCTGCCAACGCAGCAAGGGCGACTTGTCCAAATCCACATGCGCTTGTACGGAGCATTGCACGACGTGAAGTCGATTGAGTAAATTGATAGCATCGCATCGTCTAGATCACTTTCAACATTTTATTCAATCATTTGGAAACGGCTCGAACCGTATAGTGCTTGGCATGCCAGCGTCCATGCCTGCAATCGCCTGGACTCCGCATCATTGTCGGCTGCAGCGTCGGTTTGATTTTCGATGAAAGCCTGTATGTCTGTCTGCTCGGCTTCATCGACAGGTGCCTGAATTATTAAGTGAAACATCCGAGCGACTCGCGCACGATCACTTTCATGATCCTCGTCCAGTAACCTTTTGGCAGTGTGTCTCGACGCAGCGATGACCGAGACATCGTTTAACATGAACAGTCCCTGAGTCGGTACGGTTGTATCTCCACGCAATCCAGTGGTCGCTTGAGGATTGGCAAAGTCGAATACATCAAACAATTCTGGCAAGTCGTTGCGAATGACTGGTAGGTAAATGCTGCGGTTGAGAAAATCGGTGCGGCGACGATTTTTGTTCGCACCAACTGCAGTCGCTTGATCTCCAAGGTAATCAACCGAAGAATCCATGGGAGTTCGATCGAGCATGCCAGCCGCCTGGAGCATACCATCGCGCAGCGTCTCCGGATCCATTCGCCTTCTGTTGGCTCGCCACAAAAAGCGATTGTTGGGATCGATCGTATGTCCCGCTTCGTCATGACGGCTGCTCATGGCATAAGTTCGGCTCAAAACAATTTCTCGCACCAGCGATTTAATTGACCAACCCGATTCAATCAACCTGTGTGC
>JBGSTP010000206.1:0-21019 GCA_041736515.1 Pirellulaceae bacterium | reverse complement strand
CCGGAGGCCGAGTAAGCATGAAAGTGATCGCAGAATCAAGGTGTTTGTTGCAGCGCTGGGTGATCTATTGCCTGGCCGTGTTGCTGCAGAGCGCGTTCTTCGCCATGCCATGTCGAGCTCAAACCGTCGACGCGTACTTCGCAAGTTCTATTTGGACTGGCGAAGGCGACCCTATTCCCGATGGAGTGCTGCTAGTTCGTGACGGTGCAATCCTGGCGGTTGGTCCGCGAGACGCAGTCGAAATACCGGCGAGAGCGAAACGACACGAACTGGGTTCAGCAACGCTGATACCGGGACTTGTGATTGCGCAAACAAACATCGTCGAATCGACGCGGGCCGAAGAGTATGCAATCAGCCCTGAGGTTCGCGCGGTCGATGGCTTCGATCCGTTCGGCGACTATCAGACGTTGTTGGCAGCCGGCATTACAACCGTTCAAATTTCTGCTGGCAACAATCGACTGATGCCGGGTCAAAACGCGGTGGTGAAGCTCGCCGGAGGAGATGTGAACAAGCAAGTATTGTCCGAGGTCGAGAGCCTTCGCTTTGTGTTGACGCGAGATGGGCTCACACCGCCAACTGTTTACGAACCGCCCGTCGGTGCCGTTTCAGTGGAGCGACCTGTGGAACCTACGAAGCCTCAGCTCGGTACGAGTCTCGCCCAGGCTGTTGTCGGGCTCGAAGCTCTGCTTTCGGAGGCCTCCGGAGCGGATGCGTCCGAAGACGTTCGTCTGCAGGTACTTGCAAACATTCTAAAAAGGAAGCTCGTGTCGCGTTGGTCGGCGGGTAGTAACGCTGAAATTCGCGCGGCCTTGCAGATTGCGAATCGGTTCAATTTACCCTGGATCGTTGTAGACCCAATCGAAGTCGATTTGCTAACCGCGCATGGAGTCTGGCAGAGCGACCTAGCCCGCGGAGTGATTCTAAATCCCGAAATGCGCCCTGGCCTGATTACCAATCCGACCATCCAGCGCGAAGGCGCCAAACCTGAGATGCCGGTATGGAAGAGAGCCCGTTTATTGATCGACGCAGGTGCTGGCGACCGATTGGCGCTCCGTTCCGCAACCGACCAAGACTTGAACACACTGTTGTTCACCGCATCTGTGTTAGGTCGCGGCGGCTTGTCATCGACACAGATTTTGAAGACCATTACATCCAACCCAGCTCGCATGCTGGGCGTTGATGACCGCGTTGGCAGTCTGAAAGCAAATGCAGATGCTGATTTTGTTGTATTATCCGGTGCGCCCTTTGCACCTGGAACCAGGTTGCTTTCAACCTTCGCAGATGGTCGACTTGTGTTTGAAAACAAACTTAAGAACGATAGAGCGACAGTGGTTCACGCGGCCAAGATCTACAGCTCCGCTGGCGTGCTTGAGTCAAGCAGTGTAGCTGTGGCGGACGGTAAGTTCGCCGGTTTGGGAGCCGATGTTTCGCTACCGCAGGGTGCAAGGGTGCGCGACTTCGGGAATGCGGTCATTATCCCTGGGATGATCGACTGCTCAACTAGCTTGGGACTCGGCGGAACCCTCAGCGAAACGCTTGCGCTCGGTACCGCGCTCGGACCGCTGTTGGCTCGCGATGACGACCAAGTTGCGTTGGGCCGACAAGGCGGCGTCACCACGGCTCTTTTGAGCTCAACACGATTGCCGAGTCCCGTCTTGGCTTTCAAGTTGACTGACACGCCGCGACCATTGAAGGATCCCGTCGCATTGCGTTTTGAAGTCAAGGGTAACTTGACCTCAGACGCTGCCACCCTCGAGCGGACATTGAAGACCGGTAAGGCATACGCTGATGCCTGGAAGAAGTACGATGCTGAGTATGCCGAATACAAACAGCAGCTGGCAAAATATGAAGTTGAAAAGGCAAAGTACGACGCAGCGTTGAATGCGGTGGCCGCGAAGAAAGCTGCCGAAGCACAAAAGGTGGAAGAGGAGAAGAAAAGGCTTGACGCCGCCAAGGCAACCCCGGACGCGGCGAGTAACCCAAAGATAGATAACGCTGGAAATGATAGCGACACACCGGTGGACGCCAAGCCAACGACACCGCCGACCAGCGACAAAATGGATCCGGCAGCTAAGCCAACCGATACAAAACCGGTCGATACTACATCCAGTGATAGCAAGCCAACCGAACCGGAGCCGGTCGAACCCAAGAAACCAACCGAGCCTAAAAAGCAAACGTCCAGTACGAGCCTCGAACCCTATCGCGACTTGTTTGCAAACAAGATCGTAGCGATGGTCGACGTCTCTGATGTCAAGGCAGTCGACTTGGCAATAAAACTGTTCCGCAAAGACTTTGGTCTTAGAACAGTTATCGTAGCGAGTGAGGCGGCCTCGCGTCGGGCAAAGTTGCTGGCCGAGAACGATGTGCTTGTTGTGGTTGGACCAACTCTGATTGGTACCGACGACGACGGCGAGCTGATCAATTTTGCAGCGGAGTTAGCGGTCGCGCGAGTGCCGATCGGATTTCAGTCCAATGCATCGACTGGCGTCAGTGAAATGCCCGCTGCAATTAGCTACGCCGTCTACGAAGGCCTGGGAAGCTCCGATGCACTCCAGGGTTTGACGGCAGGCACGGCGAAGTTCATGGGATTGGACAGTGTTGGAGCCATCGAAGTTGGAAAAGATGCTGATCTCGTTGTGTTGAGCGGATCGCCATTGTTACTTTCAACAGAGGTTCTGGCAGTAATGATCGACGGCGAGTGGGTCTACGAAAAGGAAAGCAACTAATGCTCAGTCGAATGAAGTTCGCTCCCCTGGCATTCCGCGCCGCAATCGTCTGCACAGGTTTCTGCTGCGTTGCCGCTGCTTCTCTGGCTGATGAATCTGCGAAACCTCGGTACGCCATCCAAGTTGGTAAGGTGATAACCTCCGCTGGCGCCCCGATTGTTAACGGGACAATTCTCGTTTCAGATGGCAAGATTGAAGCTGTGGGCAAAACGAGCGAAATCAAAGTACCTGAGGGGTACGAGATCATCGAGCACAAGAACTGTTTCGCCATGCCCGGATTGATCGACGCGCACTCGCACGTTGGCGGATCAGGCGACTTGAACGAAATGGTTTATCAGACCAATCCCGAGCTGCGAAATTGGGATCAGATCATTCCGCATAATGATGATCTTAAAGTCGCCATTGCCGGCGGCGTGACGACCATCTGTTACATTCCCGGCAGCGGAACCAACATGGGCGGCTGGGGAACTTTGATGAAGACAGGGCCTGGAACACTCAAGGACGTGATCATTCGCGCGCCGGGCGTTCTAAAGATTGCTCAGTCGGGAAATCCTGAGCGTCGCGACGGCGAAGTCGGCTCAGGTCGTATGGGTATGAACTACGTCATTCGTCAGCAACTGGAGGAGGGACGAGTCTATGTCAGGCAATGGGACGAGTTTGAAGCCGGTCGTATAGATGTGAAGCCGCAAGTCAACTTGCGTTTAGAGTACTTCAAACAACTGTTCCATCGCGAGATCCCAGTAGTAGTCCATACGCAAGCCTATCAGGTTGTTCAGTCAACGCTGCGTATTTTGCACGATGAGATGAATCTCAAAGTCGTCATCGATCACGGCACTTTCGATAGCTACAAACTTAGCGACGAGATCCTGAAGCGGAACATTCCGATTATGGCTGGACCGCGTGGCTTCCGTTACGATCCAGAGGATGGCCAGATTAAAGGAATTGTGGCCGAGTACGCAAACCGCGGTGTCACCTGGCTTGGTGTAAACACGGATGCACCTGTGATACCGCAGGAGGAGTTGGCGTTTCAAGCAACGATGGCCGTGCGTTACGGTTGGAACGAGGAAGATGCGGTGAGCGGCATGACGATCGAAGCGGCAAAAGCGTTGATGATCGATGATCGTGTCGGTTCTATCGAACCCGGCAAGGATGCAGACATTCTGATCACGACTGGATCGATTGTCGATCCGCGGAATTATGTTAAGCAAGTCTTCATCGACGGAGCGAGCGTCTACGACATTACCAAGGATCGTCGCCGTTTCTAGTTCCGGCATTGAATTGCCAGCTGGTCTTAGCCAAAATCCGAATCCAGACAAAGAACGTTATCTATGCGATTCATCAATCTAAATCTGCCTAAACTACGATGCTTAGCCAGCGTCATGCTCTTGTTAGTGCCTCTGAGTCATCTCTGCGCACAGCGAACATTGGCAATCACAGGAGCGACAATTGAGACCGCATCTGAAATGGGAACTCTGAAAAACGCGACGCTGTTGATCAAGGACGGCAAGATCGAAGCAATCGGCACGGATATCAAAATCCCGCTTTCCGCTCAAGTCGTGAACGCAATTGGCAAGACCATTACGCCGGGCTTTGTTGATCCGTATTATGTCGTAACAATCGGACGTGAAACGCAGGCCACTGAAACCCGAACGGTCGTATTTGGTGGGCGGGTTTTCACGATTGGTGGCGGAGCACCATCTATCGCAACCACGTTTGCGAAAATCGCGGATAGCTTGGATGTTACTAAAGTGAATTGGCAACCAGCCTGCCGCAGCGGCATCACGACTTTTCATGTCGTGGCAGGCGGATACGCACAGTCGTTGATCGCCAAGCGGGTCCATGACACCGAGCTCAATGCTGATGTCCAAATTCAAGAGCCGTTGGGTAAAGTACTGGTCACCGTAACAAACGACACCAAGAGTCTAGAGGTACTTCGCAGTAATTTGAAACCTGCCGATTCGCGCGGTGGCATTCGAAGCTCTTCCACCGGTGGCTCGCCATTCGGTTCGCGTGGATTCCCACCAGGTGCGCGGCCTAGTGGTGTGCCAAGTTCGGCTACGACTGCCAGTCCATCGCCGATCCCAACCTCGAGCGCAACTTCAGCTTCGCCAACCGCAACATTATGGTCAGACGTCCGCGACGGCAAAACGCCGGTGTTTGTGAACGTCAACAATGCATCTGCAATTTTGCACGTGGACGCACTTATGACCGAATACCCGCAAGCGAAAATTGCTTTGATTGCGAGCGGCCCGAACGTCTTCAATACGCTGGAGAGCCTCGATGAAAACCGAACTACTGTGATTCTGCCACCAACGATTGACCTCAAGCCCAACTCTGCCATCCGTTTAAATGTGCCAAAGATGCTGACTGATAAAAAAGTCGCCTTTGCATTTTCGCTGTCTCTGGGCCAAAGCGACTTCCAAACTCACCAGCCAACGCCACTGTTCGGCCCCGCAATGCTCGTTCGAGCTGGGCTCGATCGTCAAGCTGCTCTGCACGCGTTAACGATCGGTCCCGCCAAACTGCTGGGACTTGAAAAAGAAGTCGGTTCGCTGGAGGTCGGCAAACAAGCTAACTTGGTTGTGTTCGATGAGGATCCTTTCTCGGTAACTGCTGGCATTGAACAAGTCTATATTTCAGGAGCGCCGATCAATGAATGAGTCATTAAAAACAAGAATACAAATTCATCTGTGCGTTTGTGAAACGGTTTTGACGTCAAGCGTTGCTGCAATTCTATTTGCCGTAGCTGTACTGAACGCACCAGCGTTTGGGCAGCGTCCGGACCAGCGCCCTGCAACACCCACCACAGCTGAGACAAAGCCGACCGAGGAAAAGGCAACCAAGGATAAACCTGAAAACGCCAAACCTAAGCAGACCCTGGCGGTTGTCGGTGGAGATATTATCACTGTCACTCGGGAGACGATTCGTGGCGGAACAATTGTCATCGAGGATGGCAAGATCACGGCCCTCGGTACGCAGATCGAAATACCGGAAGGCGCCAAACAGATCGATGCATCCGGGAAAATATTGTGTCCTGGTTTCGTTGCCCTCAATGTCTCACGCATTGGCATTAATGCTTCGAGCGATTCTTCGGCTAAGAATGCTGACGGCTTGGATCCGTTTGATGATAACGTACGATTGGCAGTTAGCGTTGGCCTTACGACCGCCTGCCAACAGATTAACTCTGGCGGCGGCGAGCGGCGTGGGAGACGCGCTCCGGGAGAGGATTTTCCATTCACTGAGCGATTCCCGGGGCTGGATCCCGACCTCAACCAACTGATTCAAGCGCAGGAGCAATCCGAGCGTGATTTTGGCGAATTCCTATCGCTTTGTCCCTGCTGTGGTTTGCCAATTCTTGCAACGGATCCGCTAGCCATTCCCAAGCCAACTCCCATCGCCACTAGTGGCTCGGCAGTCGTGAAGATGTCGTATGGTGTACTAGATGGAATGTTGTTAGCCGAGAACGTGTTTCTGGATGCGAATTCGGGGTCTTTGATCGGTGCAGCAAACCAGCGAAACTGGCGTGAGCAAGTCGAACTGGCCAGAAAATACTTGAAGGATCAAGCCGAGCACGAGAAGGAGACTGCGGCCGGTAAGAAACTGACGCCGCCACGGAAACCCGTTAAAGACGATGTGTTGCGGCTAGTCAAAAACGAAGTTGCCATGCGCATCCCAGCCAACACCGTTTCTGAAATCCAGAGTTTAGTGGAACTGGCGAAAGAACTCGATTACAGACTCGTCATCGATGGTGCCGCAGAGTGCTGGGTCATAGGCCGTGAATTGGCGGAGTCGAAGGCCTCGGTAATACTCACTCCGCGAATACGGCGCTCCCCAACGTTCGGAGCTGAGGATCGAACGGGAACATGGATAGAAGCGACGCGCGTGATGCAAGAGCAGGGCGTGTCTTTCGCTGTCAACGCCTTGAGCAGCTCGATCAGCCTGAATGGATTGGCAGGGCGCGACCTAACCAGCCTGCCACTGGAAGCCGCATTTGCTGTGCGAGGTGGCGCCAGCGAACGTACGGCGCTTGCTGCGATAACGATCGTCCCTGCAACCATGATGGGCTTGCAGAAGCGAATCGGCAGTTTAGAGATTGGCAAAGACGCGGACCTCTTGATCCTCAACGGCCAGCCGCTCGACTACCGCACCTACGTCGAAACCGCGATTGTTAACGGCAAGGTGGTCTACGAACGAGCCGAGGACCGCGTGCTGCCGGTCTACAATCGTTGAGCCATCCAAGTTGGTGTGAAAGCCGGTGAGCTCTCGGATTTAAGTCATTAGCTGCTGGGTCAGTTTCCAGATCTCGAGAATCTTTGTCTCGGGATGGATTCTTCGACTACCCTAAAAGTAGTTTGCCGTCTGAAATAATTTTATGACGGCGTGGCCACGTCAGAATTTATGGCTACCCAACTTCTCAACATCGACCGTTGTGATTTGCAGGTCTGTGAACGAATCTGTGTCAGCGATCTTTCTCGTTCGAGTGTCTTTTTTGTTGGACCACAATACGGTTTTGCTGCCGTCCGCGTGGAGAATTCGAAGGTTGTCAACGTAGACGGTGTAAGTACCGGGTGTACCGCCGCTGAAAACCATGCCATGTTTGCCCAGCGGTCCTGGGGCGTTCGAACAAAGGCCGATAACACGATGCTCCCAAAGGTTAGCTGGATCCTGGGGCCCCGGCCCGCTTGCCTGCTCGCGATTAAACTGGTCGATACCGATTCCGTTCTTGAGGATCAACGAAACTGGCTTGCTGTCGTCACCCTTCAAAGGCGAGTAAAAAGGATGGCGTTTGGGAGAGTTCGATGAAAAAGCAATATCGAACTCGATCCAGTCGGTGGCCACTTGTCGCCCACCCCAACTGGCAAACGGAATGATATGTCGATCGCTGGGTTTCGACTGATCGGTAACAGTGATAGTGATTGCGAGCACTTCACCATCTGGAGCTGGCTTCGCGTTTAGCCTGGATGGTGGGGGCTGATGAGAGAGGGCAGCACCTAGCGATTGGGCCCACTGGTCCATTCTCGCGGCCAGGGATTTTACGATTTCAGGATATACCTCAGCGACGTTAGTGACTTCGTTCTCATCCTTTTTAATATCGTAAAGTTCGTAACGATCGAAGAAACGATGGAGTTTCCAGTCCGCCGTACGAATTGCGTCTTCATCACGCCACACCCAGTAGTAGCTATCGACGGGGCTGGCCGAGCGGTCGCGCAGCGCAGGCCACACGTTTTGGCCATCGAGAAATCGAATGTCTGGCAGCATCGAGCCGGTCATAGCCATAAGCGTAGGGAACATATCAAGCGCACCGCATAATCCAGGCCAACTTGTGCCACCACTTAGTCCTCCGTTGGGCCAATGAATCACGGTGGGTAGTCGCACACCTCCCTCGTAGACGCTGTGCTTCGCCCCGCGCAGTGGCAGGCTGCTACCAGCTTCCATCGCTCCGTTATCACTTGTAAAGACGATGATTGTATTACTACTTAAGCCAAGCTTGTCGAGTGCGTCGCGAATTTCCGCTACGTTGTTGTCCAGAGATAGCAGCATAGCAGCATGATGATGCTTTTCTTCGGCGCTAGTTTCCATCTTTGCGGCTGGAAGTTTGGCAGCGAAAGTCATGTCTAACATGGCAAGATCATCGGGCTTGGCTTGCAGCGGAGCATGCGCAATGTGGAATGGAACGTAGCAGAAGAAGGGCCTGTCCCTGTTTTCATTGATGAACTCGACAGCATGTTGTGTGACAAGGTCATCGGTGTAGCCTTCGTCCTGCGGGCGGAACTCGATGTTGTGCCACCAACTCACCGGTCCAGTACCTTTCACTGTGCGGCGATTGAAGTAGTCCGCACCACCACCATAATAGACCCACGCTTCATCGAAGCCATGCGCATTAGCGCCCAAGCCGGGCTCGAACTTCTTGTTGGGTTTATCCTTAAACGCGTCCGCAAACGCCGCTCGGAACGTAGGCGATTCAGGATCTTCACCGTTATGCCATTTGCCAAACACACCAGTACGATAGCCGTTTGCCTTCAGGCCTTCCGCGATGGTGGTTTCCTCAATAGCCAACTCGCCACCGACCTCCGGCCCAGTGCCGACACGAAACGGATGCCGTCCCGTAAGCAGCATGGCGCGGGTTGGCGAGCAAACGCACCAGCCCATGAACTGTGTCAGCTCAACACCCTGTCTAAAAAGCTTATCGATGTTGGGGGTAGCCACGCTTCCGCCATGAACGCTAACGTCTCCCCAGCCAACATCATCGGCCATGATGTAAACGACATTAGGTTTTGGGGAATCAGCGGACAAGGCGCTACAAAGCGTCCCAAGAAAGAGAACAAGTACGGATCTCATGGACTAGCCTTTCCAATTGCTTTAAGTTCTATTGCGGGTTCCATAGTCTCGCAGTCAGCTGCTATGACGAGCAAAACATTCGGACGATCTGCGGCGAGGCTCTTTGACTCAGTGCAGGAAAAATATTGAGATCGGCGAGCAATCGCAACTTGGTGTTACTCCCTCTGGATGCGTGTCACCGGGGCAAAGTTGCTGGCCGAAACAAACACGGGATCACTTTTCGTTGTCATCGGTCTTAATGTATTCCTTAGGTAGAGTGGAAACCCACGCCTCGACTCGGGCGGAGAGTCTGTTGACTATGTCGGGATGCTTGGAGACAAGGTTTTGTCTCTCAGTTGGATCGGTAACGATGTTATAGAGTGCTATCTCGGTCCCCTTTTTTCGAGTGGGGTAGATCAGTTTCCACTGGCCATCGCGGATACCCGCGTCGCTGCCGGTAGAACTGGTTTTCCATAGTAGCGGCTTAGCTCGCACATGCTCAGTTTTGCCAAGCCATGCTGCCGAAGCATCTTCTCCATCGAAGTCGTTTACATTGATCGTAAGCCCGGTGAGCGAGCAAAGCGTTGGTAGGAAGTCTGCGCCGCTGATGACCGACTTTTCGTCAACCCGATTGGCTGGTATGTGGCCGGGCCAACGTACAATCCACGGAACTCGGATTCCCCCTTCGTACATCCCATGCTTTCCTCCACGATAGATGCCGTTGTAACCCATCGCGTTGAGCCGCACATTCTGAGCACCTTCTTTTTTGCCATCTTTCTTACCGTCAGTGCCTATCGGGGCAGCACCTTGATCGCTGGAAAAGATGACTATAGTGTTTTCGCGCAAGCCGAGTTGCTCAAGTCGTGTCAGCAGTCGACCGATATCTTCGTCGAGGGAATAGATATCAGCCAGATAGACCTGCATGTGCTCGCTGACGTCCCCTCCCAAAGCTCTGCAAGCTGCAAACTTCTCTTGCATGGCTTCCGAAAACTTCGCTTCATCGACAACTACATCCTTAAACAGCTCGATATAGCTCTGAGGCGGATCGACCTTGTGGTGCGAGACGTGGCCCCAGACATTCATGTAGAATGGTTCGTTCTGATGCTGCTCGATGAACTTGATCGCTTCGTCGTAAATCGGGGCATCGCGTCCAGCTGTGTTTTCTTTTTTAGCCGCAGTGGTACCCGAGCTGATAATGTCGATTCCATAGGTGCCCGGTTTTAATTGATTCTCCGGCCCGATGTGCCATTTGCCGAAGTGTCCTGTTGCATATCCATGTTTGTGAAGGAGCTCGGTAATGGTCACGCGATTCGCAAATCCGCCATTTGCCGGGTACGTGGAAAAAGAAGACGGCCACTTGCTAGTCATCAAACCCGTTCGTGTCGGGCAACAAGTAACACCGGTGGCGTAGAATTGTGTAAAGCGAGTGCCTTCGGCGGCCAATTTGTCAATATTGGGTGTCCGTGCGTAGGGATGCCCGTAGCATCCGAAATCCGCATAGCCCGAGTCATCAGCCAGCAGGAAAATAATATTGGGCTTAGATGACTGAACATCCTTAGCCTGTAGAGTCAAAGGAGCCAATACGAGAGCGATGAGCAAAAGGAAAACGTTACTCATTGTGAGCCTTTTTTGTTGATGAACTGAACTTGAACAGCATCCAGGTAGTGATTGGTCTTTGTTCCAGAATCGTCCGCTGTACCAGAGCCAAGGTGAATGACGAGACTACGAGTTCCAGTGGGGATTTCCATCGAGACCTTGAGTGTTTGCCAACCGCGCTCACCCCGCTTCATTCTCACGGTGCGCCCGAGATGCAGCAGTGCCTGTTCCAAGCGGCTGTCTGCATTCCAAATAGCCTTCACATCCTGAGGTTCCTCAGCAAACGCTGCCAGCCGAATCTGATTTCGATCCACCCACTCCGTGTTCATGCCGTGAAAAGAAGCAATGACCTCTACGGTCCGCGACTCATTCAGGCTGCTCTGAAAAAAATCCGCAACATCCACTATACGAGTCAACGAGCAAAACTTTCGATTTTCGCTGGGGGACAATCGAGCCATGTGTTGTCCGTCTACTGGCAACACTTCGTTCTCAGCCTTAACTACCGCATCGCAATCGCCGGACCAAGCACCAGCGTCACTCGGAAATCCTCGGCCGAGCCTGACGTTCGCATCTTCAAAGCTTTCGTTGAAAACTTCAATCACTCGTTGTCGCTCCAGTTTCATCCTGGGTATCGCATAGGCAAACAATACGGAACTGCAAACCATGCCAAATACAACTCCAGCCGCTGCCGACAAGTACGAACGTTTGGAGAACCACTGCTGATTCGCAGAGCTTAACTGCACGCCCAGTGCAATCGAAACATTCTTTCGATCGACCCAAAGGCTCTCATCTACCGCGAGACACGAGTGGCTGTCAGCAAGTTGCAAATACAAGTCACGAGCTGTCTCGTCCGTTTTTAGCACTGTACCAAGGCGAGATAACTGCTCTTCGGTTGCGCGATCTCCCATGTGATCCAGAATCAGCTCAATAAGCTCCGTGTAATCAGTATTCATTTTTCAACACTCTGCCTTAATTTTTCGCTCAATGCATTGGTGCAATGCCTGGCGGATTCTCTGAAGTGATTTGTAGATTGACTCTTGTCCGCGACCAAGTTGCGTCGCGATCGAATCGACCGTCTCTTCCTCAAAGTAGTAGCCTCGAACTATTTGGCGCTGATCATCAGGCAAGCGGCTCAAGCAATCCCGCAAATGTTCGCGGCGAGCATCTAGCGTGGCCGCTAATTCGACACGTCTCTCCGATAGCAGCTTTGCCACATCCTCCTCAAGGTATCGACGCTGTCGAGCCGCCTTACGCAGGAACATTCTTGCCTCGTACAAAGCAAAACGGCAAGCCCAAGGAATGAAGGGCCTCGCCGGGTCATATTTATCGATCGCCTGCCAGAGCGAGATTGCAGTCTCCTGGACTACATCTCGCGCGTCACTGACATTGGGTACTAACGCCATGACGTATCGCAACAACTCGCGTTCCGCGTTGAGGAAGAGCCGCATGAATTGCTCATGGGTCATCGGATGGGATGGATTGTTGTTGAATGCTGGCTTCATTTGCCAATACTCTGCTGACGGCGGACTGAATTGGACAAAAAATCTGCAGAGAGGACCGCATTATAGTTGCGGAAGAAAAGGCCACGAAGGTCCTACCGCCGAGCGTCCCCCAGCCCGCCGTTGACGATGCGGGAAAGATCGACCGAAATAAATACGGTTGTTGGAAAGAGGATCTCGCTACCTAAAGACTCCTTACTCGCATAAACTTTAGCGAGGTTCCCTGCCTTAAATCCAATCTGTGCAGAGCACCTAGTGCCTGGCAACTTGAACCTATCCGCCAAGCCCGGAAGGCTGACACACCCCTGCCGGGGTCGCAGGCATGGCAGGCCCCGGTGACAAAGTTCCGAACTTCAAGCCTTTCGCTTTTACGACCAAGCTAAAGAAGCTTGAAGCCAAAGTACCGTAGACAATACAAGTGAACGCAGTTCTACGGGAGTATCTCGTACCGACACGATAGGGACACAGCCACTATTGACACACTATTGCACGATTGGGACACGGACACGCACGATTGCGGGACACACGATTGGGACACAGCAGTTTGACAGGGACACACGATTGGGACACAGACACGATTGGGACACAGCAGTTTGGTAGCGGGGGTAAACATACCGGGAAACAGCATTTCGGTAACCGCGACGCAGCCGTCCATCGAAGTGCTGTGTCCTCTTGCCCTTCTGCTGTTGCCCTTCTGCTGGGTAAACATACCGGGACACAGCACTTCGGTAACCGTGGCAGTGCTGTGTAAAGAATCGGAGACACTATTGCGGAGACACTATTGGGACACAGCAGTCTGAGGGTGGGACGCACGATTGGGAGCACGATTGGGACACAGCAGTTTGGTAGTGGGTAAACATACCGGGACACAGCATTTCGGTAACCGTGGCAGTGCTGCGTAGAGAATCGGAGACACTATTGGGACACAGCAGTCTGAGGGTGGGACGCACGATTGGGACACAGCGGTTTGGTAGAAATTCCGGCCAACACACCGGGACACAGCATTTCGGTAACCGCGACGCAGCCGTCCATCGAAGTGCTGTGTCCTTCTGCCCTTCGTTCTCAGCCGTCCATCGAAGTGCTGTGTCCTTCTGCCCTTTGTCTGCCCTTCGCTGCCCGAAGTGCTGTGTCCTTCTGCCCTTCGCAGCCGTCCATCGAAGTGCTGTGTCCTTCTGCCCTTCGTGTCCTTCTGCCCTTCGCGGTGTCCTTCTGCCCTTCGGTGTCCTCTTGCCCTTAGTGTCCTCTTGCGAGCGACAAAGAAGTGACGGAATTGGAGGCGTTAGCCCCGAATGTCATTAAGGTCGAAAGCAAACGGAGCAAAAAGCCAACGTTCCTTCGCTGATGAGCGTAGCGTCCACGCAGCGAAGGTGGATACGAATGATTCCCATCACAATGTTAGTTATTGGGACCGACTCCATCGATTTGTATCAGCAGACTTCAAAATCGATGCGAGCGCAACACAAACCAACGAACTCCTGCCCTGCGGCGGGCGTCGTAATTCGCCAACGCTCGAAAAGCACAAACCAAAATTGCGACAAGATAGTGCTAACCAATCTCACATTGCACAGCTTAATCCCCCCCAACTTTGGTTGGTGGATTCGCCGATTGCCTTCCAGCAACTCACTGGTCAAGAGCATAAAACATAGAAACTCAGGGATCGAAAAAGGCGTTTTTTTCAATCTTAGAGGACACTGTCGGTTTGCGCCGGGAATTTTTTGTATACTTGTGGGGCTTTTCGTAGTGCCATAGGATTGCATTTTAGTACTCTTTGACGAGTTTGGCACCCTCGGAAATTCCCCACCAAGATTTTTGGCGTAAGCCGAGCCGGCGTCGAACCAGTTGGCTCTAAGTTCAGCCATGACTCCGAACGGCACGACGCAGGAATTTCTTTCGAAAAAGCTCTAACCAATCTACACTTTCGGTTCAAATACTAAGCGAGATTTTCATGGTCAGTAGAGTTAGTTCTTTTCGATTTGCAGCCACGTTGCTGCTGATGGCAATATTCGTTTCGATATCCAATGGTCAGGAGCCAAAACTCGAAAGGCTGTTGCAACGATCACCTTCCCCAGCCAATGCAATTTGTTATTTGCATACACCATCACTCAAGAAATTGCTGATAGACGCTAAATTGACACTGGATTTGGCGGAGAAAGTCGAAGAGGTGTGGTTGGTTTCTGATCTCGACACAGTAGTACTGAAACCGTCTTGGGAGGCTGGCTATGCGACGATCATTCAGTCTGTTGACATCGAGGCGTTAGCAAAGTCCGTGGGTGGCTACGTCGACGTGATTGATAATCAGAAAGTGGTATGGACCCCTAAGCAGAGCTACGTCATGCCGATCGGTGAGAACCGTATTGGTTTTCTACGTCCTGCAAAACGCAATCTACTGTCGGTGTGGATCCAAGGCAGCGGATCCACTTCGATCTCATCATTTTTGGCCACGCAGGCCAGGCAACCCGAACAGTACTTGTCGTTGATGCTGGCCGTCGATCTAAAAAACACAATCTCCCCAGCAAATCTAGCTCGCCGTTTAGGATCGTTTGAGTCGCTCAAGAACCATAACCTGGAAGATGCAGCTCAGCTACTGGCAACAGTTCAAGGCGTTAGCCTTATCGTTGGACGGCAGAGTCTGTCAGAGTGCATCTTGACGGTTGAATTTGGTCAGTCGCCCGCAAGCCTAGCTGCAGTAGCAAGTGCCGTGCTAAATGAAGTCCTTAATCAAAATGGTACGGGTGCGCCAGAAGTTGCTAGCTGGAAGGTCAAGGTCGATGGCAATAAGCTGTCGTTCCAAGGGCCGATTTCTGCTGAGTCGCTCGATGGCGTCCTCGGAATTTTTAGTATTCGTGGATACGCTGAAGAGGTTTCTGAAAAGCTAGCCCCCATGCCCGTGTCAACTCCGGGCAGCAGCGCGATGCAGGTTGCCTCGAAGGAATATTTTGACAAGGTGAAAGTGTACATTGATCGCGTGCGAAAGTACGAGGCTCAATCAACAGGCTACCGCGCTAAATGGGATGAGCAGCAGGCACGTAGAATAGACGAATTGGGTACTTTGAATGTCGACCCTCTAATGATTGAGTATGGCACGAACATTGCCAATATTTTGCGAGGTAATTCCACCGCTATCCGTGTTGGCAATGTTGCTGCCGGACAAGTCGAAGCTGCTCAAGCGAACAGTGGTGGCTATTCTGCAGGTTACTACGGAGGGTATTACGGAGAGTCTTACGTTAGCAATCGCGCTGCAATGCGGGATGCCATGACTACCGGTTCGCAGCAGCGCATGGCCGCTGGTGGCAGTTATCGTGTTGCGATCGCGAATATCGACCAATTGACAGGAGCGGTTCGTCGCACAATGACTGAGAAGTACAACGTTCAGTTCTAGGCTCTGCCGCTTTTCAAACACTCGGTAGTTACCGAGGATTTTTTGCGTGCTGCTGCTTTTCGACTTTCAAATAAGAACGAATGGGACTTACTGACCTACGTTTTGACTGTCGCCTTAAGGCATAGCCCAGTTTCCCAATCCCCGCGAATGTAAAGACGCAACTGGTGGCTTCAAAATAGATGCCATCAGTTTCAACGACCAGCAAATAGTGCTGAAAAGTCGACAGGTGAACTTGTAGCGGTTGAGCTAGTTGAGCTTTGCAACGAAGACCGGTCTATAGCAACCTCACGCAATCTACAGACTTCGTGCGAATGCAGACAATTCGCTGGCAATCGAATCCACAACCAGTTTCGTCTTTTAATGATATTTTGTGCAGGCTATGCCGATAATAACGGTGATAGTCTGCAGCCATTAGCTGGCATTGGATAGCCGCAAAAGGTTTGACGCCTTCACAAAATCGCAGGCAGTGTCGCTGATGGCCAAGCATAGCCGCATCCTAAACCTGCTCGTATGTTGGGCAGTCACACTCTGCATACCAAAATGCGGATTAGGACAAGTCGCTCTAGGCACGCCCGAAATTGATATCATCGCGGTCGAGCCGTTTGATTTGCCCACCGCGAATCTAAGCACCGAAATCTTGACGGAGAGTGAGAGCAATGCCCAACATTCACTCTCGTCCGGCCCAAAACGAAATTCGCCAATAGCGCAGGAGGAGTCCTCTGCCGGCTACGATGGCGGCTTTTTGATTGCGAGCAAGTCAGATACCGAGCTGAATGCAGACGATTACTCGTACCTGATGCGGATCAACGGCTTTGCTCAACTGCGGAATACTATGTTCGATGCGAAGGGGGCTGGCAGCGACCTCAACCAATTGCAGCTCAAGCGTGCTCGGCTCATTTTCTCCGGCCATGCCATCAATCCAGATGTGCGTTACTTTGTGCAGGTCGATGGTCGTAGCACTTCCGGAGATACACTTCGCATTCTCGATTACTCACTGGCCTATGACCTTGGGCATCGGAACTGGGGACTGGACTCAGGGACGGTCGGATTCAAAACTGGGCTTTACAAAATGCCCTTTTCCTTAGCACGCTACCTGAGCGGTAAACAGTTGCAGTTCGCTGATCGCTCCATGGCAAGTATGTTTTTCGACGTGAATCGCAGTCTGGCTTGGGGGCTGTACGGGCGTACCAACCATTGGAGCACTCCGCTTAATTGGGAAGTGGCTTTATTCAACGGCTTGGTCACGGGCGGAGCAGAGACGGGCAGCAGTGGTAGCTTGGACAACAACAATGCGGCATCGGCTCGCATTTACTCGTTCCCAATTGGTTCTTGGGGCAACAGTGAGCTAGCGGACTTAGAATGCCACGAGTCGCTAGCCTGCCGCTACGGGATTGGAGTTGCCTTCTCGAATATCGAGCGAAGTGGTCCAACGGAGTTTGATGCGCTGCGTGTTGTCGACACAGGGGAAAGCTTGTCTGCACTCTTGCCTCCGCTGGTGGACCAGTACACGGTAGCCCTCTATTCGGTGGATGCTGCTGCCAAGCTGTGGGGCGGATCGTTGACCGGCGAATACTACTTTCGCAACATTAACAATTTCCGCGGCGCCGCTTTGCCTGATCTATTCGACCACGGCTTCTGGCTTCAAACAGGCTGGTTTGTCGTTCCGCGTAAGTTAGAAATGCTACTGCGTTGGTCGCGCGTCCAAGGAAATTCTGGCACACTTGGCGGATTGCAATTGAGTTCGGAAGAAATCGCAGCCGGCAGCGTCTGGTACTTCAAGGATCAACATGCAAAGCTAACCGTCGATGCTACCCATCTCAACGGAGCTGCCATTAATTCTTCCGCTTTGGACATCGCCGCCGGCGATCGCGGTTGGTTGTTCCGAACGCAGCTGCAATTCAGTTTCTAGAGTAGCAAACGTTGTTAGTGTTCTGCCTACGGGGCAACCGCGTAATAGCACTTTTCTTAAAGCGCTACGATGACGTGTCGAAGAAGTTAAAAGATGAGGTTGGCACGAACTCCCGTTACAAGTGCCGTATCGATAGATTCGCGAGCTGGCACAAGCACTTGAAAATCCGGAGTAATGGTGAAATGGCGATTGACGGCAGCGTTGTAAAACATCTCAACTCCTTGCCCGTCGCCGAGCGCTCCGAGTGCGGCCGTCAACAAAGGTCCGATTTCGTTGCTGGTGGCGGAGTAGTAGTAACCAGCTCCGAACGTATCCTTCTCACGTCCATTCAACATGCTCGAACCACCAAGACCTGCGGAAAGAAAGTACGCTAACGGATTCGTCGACTCGTCACCGATACCCGCTCGCCCAAACACTCCCCAACCGCGCGCGCTATCGCCGACCAAGGTTTGATCGCAATTCCAATAGAGCGACCAGGAGCCGCTCTGAGTCGCGATGGGCACGTTTGGTAGTAGAATACGAGGGTCTTGTCCGATCGCCACGATTTCTCGGCTGCTCCACGTACCACCGACCAACTGGTGTCCAGGCAGCCCCACAAAGTTCGTTGGCAGACGCAACTCAGACGTGAGCGTTACGCCTTCGGCAAACAGTTCGTCAAAGCCACTAGTACGCGTCGTGTCGGTTGGATTCAGAGCCAAGAAGCTCAGAATCGGTTCGCCTTCGTACAGAAACGCCATGCCGGCGCCAAGTGTCGAGTAAGGTACGGTTCGAAGTGCGATAGGGTTGGCTATAAATGCTGAGTTGGAGAACTGGGTGATGCCTCGTCCGTGTGCATAAGCGTTTTTGTCGCCATCGAGCGAATCGACCTTACCTGCAAACAGAATGAAATTCTCGGAGAGAGCTTGTGTAAATGTGACATTGGTCAAGTAAAGATCTCGGCTATCAAGCACCGGAAGATCGGCGAGCATATTGGGTGGCAAGAATACTCCCGTGGCGCCTGCTAGCGATTCACCGATACGTCGTTCCGCTCGAATCTTGAGGAACAGCCCCTCTTGGACACCAAGTTTGCCGAAGTCGAAGTTGAAAACGTTGTCACTGTGACCACCGTAGCGGTATTCTCGCTCGATGCCACCCGAGTTATTTCCAAAGTAGAATTGCGTGAAGTTACCCTGGTACGTGATGCCCTTTTCCGCCAACCCAGCTCTTAGGGCGGACGCACGTGGAAAGAGAGAGTCGTCGTCGCACGCAGCGCACTCCGCATAGGCGTCACAACCGATTGCAGCGGTATCGCAATGCGAGTGAGCGACCTGAGCGACTACCGTAGTCGAAGCTGTCAGGCATATAAACAGTGCCGCTAAACCGCATCGCAATTGATGTAAAGAATCCATTCTCAGTTCCTCAAAACGATCCTCGTTTTGCTCTCAGTACCTATCCTTGAGGGGATAGCTCACCGTCGTAAACGACCGGAGCGGATGGAGTCCATTACATGGTCAAACGCAAAGTCGGGAAATAGACTGGCGCAGCTTTCGATTGTGCGGATAAACCAAAGCGTAGTGTCCGGCGACGCGGAAGAGCGAACGCGAGGCAAGAACTACATCACGAAGCGCATCCAACTATTGGCGCGGATTAGGAACATAATTGGAATGCCAGCAATTTGGACGTCCGTGGTATAGATGGCAACCAGAGCCCGGGAGCCGCCGGGCAGCCGCAGTTCGTCACCGCGATCCAACTTGACTCGTACGGCAAACTGAGTTGCCGGTCCACTACCGAGACTATTAGGCAAAACACCTGATGCCAGCAGCTGACCATCACCCGACACGTCGATCGTGTTAATAACTCTGCCAGTCATAATCTCGCCTGGATAGCCATAGACCGCGACTTCCGCGTAGTGACCGGGCTTGATGCGAAGGAAGTTCTTTTGATCGAAAGCGGCGACAACGACACCTCGATTGCTCTCGTTGCTATCCAAAATGAAGGACATCACCGACGCATTGGCTCCACTGACGATCATACCGGGCCGCAGTTGTAGATTTGTGACAAAGCCATCGCCGGGCGCATACACGGTGGTCTGGCTCAAGTCATATTCCGCGGCAGCAAGCTGCGATTCGATCTGTTGAATTCTAGACTTGGCAGTTTCAACCGACAGGCGAGCTTGAGTCTTTGAAGCGATGGCTTGATTCAGACCGGCATCGGCTACGTCGTAGCGATTGTTGGCTGCGTCGAACTCCTCTTTGCTTATCGCTTTGCTCTCAAGTAGCTGACTGGTGCGATCTCGATCCTTGAATGCATAATCCAAATTCGACTCGGCTCGTTTAAGCGACGCATCCGCTAGAGCCACGGAAGCGACAGCGGCCTGTTCGCCTTGGCGAGCTTCTTCGAGTCCTGCTTTCAATTGTGCGACAGTGCTCTCGTATGGTATCGAGTCGATTCTAAAGAGTACGTCGCCAGCAGAAACTTTTTGGTTTGGCTTCACAACGACCTCGATCACGCGGCCAGGCTGCCGCAGTTGAGCGGCGATGGGCACGACCTCTTGGAATACTGTGGCATTCGCTGTGTATGGGTGAAAGTATTGGGAACAAAAAAGCAGCGCCAAGATCATTAATGGTCCGGCGGCAGCCAGCACCACAGCCAGCGGCAAAGACAGTCGCAGTAATTTTAGCTTTGCGAACATCAGCCAAAGGATGCCGCAGTAGATACTACCCAATAGCCAACTCATTGCACTTTCCGCTGTTCAATGGTCAACATCAACTTTTTCAAACGCTCATTTACCTTCGCAACGCGGTCAGATAGATCAAGCAATGGATCTCCAACGCCGGCGCGATCAACTTGTCTCGCAGGATCTACATTGAGAATTTGGTACAAGTAGATAACGAAAACACAACTCAAGATGGCAGGTATCATCGTCCATAAGTCCTTTACGATGGTAATTCAAGGTTTGTGATCGACTTCTCCAACATTTCAATCTGTCGTTCGAGTGCGCTTAACTGTTCTAAGTCGATCTGATTTCCGTTGCTCTGCGACTTCGAATTCCAGAAAGCCCAGGCCAGCGCTAAGACCCAAAGAATCCCTGTGGGCAGGCCGAGCCATCCGCAGATGTTGACGGCTTGTGCTTGTGGGTGAGACCGAGCCGCAGCGATCTTGCCGGGTAACGCGGCTAACGCCACTACGACCGCCAATGCGATCAAGGCAAATATCAACAAGAAGACCAACACCACGATCCGTAGCGATGGTCCGATCGATTCGAACTGATATTCTATGGGTTCCATCTGTACATACCACTTGTCGGACTTGTTGAAGAATAAACCGGTGAGTACATCAATTGCTGGTGCGTGAGAAAGTAAGTCCAGGATCATCGACGGGTGCGCCATCGAGCAAAAAATGCCACGTGTCCGGCCCCGCGGATCGAACAATGCCCGCCATCGATCCTTGAGCTTCGTTGACGAGGACTATCGCGTTATTGTCGGCATTCAGCTCGCCTTTCAATTCAACGGCTGCTTGGCCAGATTCCGTGGCTTTCCAAGCGAAAGTTGAATCTTCGTTGATCGTAAGGAGAATCGTGGTCGTGCCAGCCTTGGCTTGCCAAATACCAACC
>JBGSTP010000045.1:0-24723 GCA_041736515.1 Pirellulaceae bacterium | reverse complement strand
GGTTCATTGGCCGAGGACTTGCGACGGTGGCTGGCTGGTGAGGCGGTATCGGTTCGTGCGAAGTCGTTTGTATCCGTCTTTAGCGATCTCGTTTCTAATCAGCTTCGATCTGCCATTGGAGCGATGCTGATAGGAATAGTTGGGGCGCTGCTCACGGCTTTGCCGATCTACACCAACATTGCAACGAGTTTGTTTAGCGAGCAAGATTCAGCGTTCAATTTAACCGAGTTGCGAGCGCATCTTCCGAATCTTGCTTTGCGGGAAAGTTGGTGGCTGCATCCTCCTGTCTGGCTTGGCAAACAAGGGCTTTTGCTTGGATTTTCACTTTCACTGTTTCTCGGCCTTGCGATCGAGAAAGTTGTCCGTCCCAAAGACACACGGCAAGCGATCGCCGTTGGCTTGGTGGCGGGATTACTGATGACGATCGTGCAATTTGGTATGTATGGGATTGCAGCAAGTTGGCAAACACATAAACTCGCAAATTCCAGTCGAATTGACTCGATGGCCAGGGCAAGCTTGTTATCGGAACCCCAACGTCAGGATGCTGTCGAACATCTCTTGGCAGAGTATCCAGATTTAAGGTCGGCCGAGCCCAATCGCAGAGCCGAACTACTTGGTAAAGCCGTTTCGACTCAAATGATGCTCGCCGCACCGAGCAGTTTCCTGGGAACGCTCGGCGTTTGCCTGACTTTTTCGATCATCTACTGCTTAGCCGGAACCGTCCACGCAAATCGGCTTACAATCGCAAAGGTTGCGCTGTTCCCCAAGTTGGTTCGTTATTTGGAGGTCATGGTTTTGCTGAGCGGCGCAATGATGACAACCGTATTTGTCGTTCTATTCACATTCGGAATGATTGTTAACGAGCACGGTGCCATACCTGTGCCAGCTCAATTGATCGTAATCCTTACTATATGGATCGCTGCTACAATTCCTGGTTGGAAGATGATGCGATGGTATATCCGTTGGCCAACCTATCTCATTTGTGCTTTTGCAGCGTTGAGCCTCGCCGGCTCAGTGGCAAGCGGAGTAAAGTAGCGAACTTCACAAAGAGAGCGATTTTGGAGCTTGAAAGCAAGCGAACTATTTAAATCGCACTACCATTGATGCCAAAGCAGGCGATTTTAACCGAAAAGTCTCTCCGCAAAATTAGGATGCTCGATCACTGGGACGAGCAGCGAAAAGCTTGGGGAGACATGTTCATTTAAGCCGTAGCAATCGCTGCCCTTGGCGGCCCTTAGTCCTGCAGGCCCCTACCTTCCAGAATGCGCGGCACGCATTTGTCGATTCTGGACTCGCGGGTTTTTGCCTGCTTGGCGCCAGCAAAGAAGATGAGATAGCCTCGCTGCCGACCCGGCGTCAATGCAGCAAACGCAGTTTGCAGAGCAGGCAAGCAGTCGAATTTCCTCTGCAATTCTTCCGGAATGACGAGCTCGTGCTTGGCTTTAAATTCGACTTTTCTGCCAAGCTTCTCAATTTCAATCGCTTCGCGGATGTACTCTTCGAGTACGCTCCGGATTTCGCGAATCGCCTCGGCCGATGTGAAACGAATGAGCCGCGCGGACTGGCTATTCTCCCCGGGGCTCTCAAGCAGTCCTCGTGCGTCCTTCAACAAAACTCCCTTAAGAAAACTGATGGCCGCGTAATTCTTAAGAGCCGAAACAATGAGTACGTTGCTTCCGCGATACGTATAGCAAGGAACCTTCCACTTTAGTTCCTCCGACAATGCGCAACTAAGAACTATTTCCCTCAGCAGCCTCAGTTCCAGCTGCCAGTCGTGAACCTTACACGCAGGCGTGCCACCCAATGGGCACCGCCCGCAGCCCTCGGCCAAATATGCGTCTACTTGCAAATTCATATTGAGCAAACGAGTTCGGAGGTTTACGTTTACGGAAAGGGATGTTTATTTTAGCGTCTCAAACTTAAAATCGAACGATGCCCATCGAATTCAAAGTTAAGTTCGAGTTTCAATGATTCCCGTTCGTTCAACGGCGGATATGGCTTCTAGCGAGCTCCTCTAGGTAGCCTACCCTTGGTCAGGCTGCGCTGAGTAACGTGCTTTCCCCAATAGGGCGGGACCAGTCTATGTGCCACCACCGGTAGCGGATTTGTGTGAACGACCAACTCTTTGCCATTGACGTGACGTGTGTAGCGTTCCGCTGAAGCTGACTCCAAGTTGGCCAACAGTGCTATGACAAACAAAACAGCTGTAAGGAGAGGACGTTGCATTTTTCACCTAACCAACCACGGTACAGGATCTTCTAAACCAGATCGTTTGTACAGAGCTCTCTTATGGGCATTCAATACAAGGATCTTGACTACCGAATTCTACACCAGGAAACCAGTTTGGCTGAAATTTGGACAGAGCACCGACAAATTCCGCCCAATCATAAATTTTTCCGTGCGCAGAATTAATGCGGACGGTTTAACTCGATGCTTGGAGACTCGAATCGACCAGAAACCCAAAATTCACTCAAGTTTACGAACCCTGGCAGCATGGGCGCGCCCTTACTCCTATTGCGAACGCTGCGGCGAGCTTTTGCCGCACCGGGCACATTCGAAATAGCCCTCGTCTCCAACTTGCCCACCTTTGAAAATGAGCTCTAACCCATTTGAGATGCTCGGAGACCGCGCGCGGCAAAGTGGAGCTCCTGGCGTTAGTGGTGCAACCATTTCGAGCGATTCTATTTCTAAAGCCCGCGCTACATGCGATGAAGTATCGCCGCCAGCAATACAAATCCTCCTTAGCCGTGTATGTTCGAGGCACCGCCTACCAATCTCGCCGAGCGCTTGCCCAAGCCGACAACACGTTTCAGTAACGGCTGACTGAGCATCACGCTGAAATTGACTTGCCAGTGAACGTGTGGCTGCGACACGAGGATCGTGTGGGCCCAAACCGGTATGTACGATGACACTTCGTCCCACGTCCAAAGATTCAATTGCACGTAGAGACACTCTATGAACTTCAGCTGCGGATCGATCGGACTGCAATAGTAGCCCTGTATCTACAGCAATTGGGACGAAGCCATGTTCGACCGCCGAATGAATCTGTTTCTCTGTCACCGGCGAGCAACTGCCCGAAAGCACCAGCAACTCATCAACTGCGGCGGGCTGCGGCCAAGTCGGAACCGCTGCGAGCAGCCCCTGAGTTCCCCAGCGCGAGACCAAGGCGGTTTCAATGGCTGATGAGCCCACGCAAAATTGCGGACCATCTGCAACTCTCGCATCGATTAAGCTACCAATTCGCTCCAAGTGTTCGGGATAAAGCGCATCGAAAAGTATGATCGTATTCTCTCCTATCAGTTCATCGAGAACGACTGCAGCTGCTATTTGGGACAATTCATACTGCAGGACATTGAACAGGCCGACCGTCTGATTAGTTTGCTTGGCCAAGCTCATCCGCAAATCGCTCTCAAGCGCCGGTGTAATCGGGTGATTTCTGGTTGCAGGATGCCGATCCAGTCGATGAATCTGCCCGTTGCTACCGATGCCCATTCGGGCAAACAAGTTTCCGAACGTACAATATCGTCCTAACGCTGGAGCCGCGATGACAAGCGGCACAAAGCACGCTTGAAATAACTCGCAACCGATATCCAGCGCGCGCCCGATACTGCCGATTTCAGGCGACGAATCGAAAGTCGAGCAGATTTTGTAGTGCACATAGCGAGACCTCAAAGTTCCCAATTGCGCAAATGAGGCTCGCAACTCGGACTCGAGCGAGGCAGTTGCAAGAGCGCGAGAGCTGCCGGCTACTCCAATTGCTTGCAGGCCAGGCTGTTTTTGCAGCTGATCTGGAGTGGGCATGTCAATGAACAAGGCGGTGCGCACACCCGCCATCGCAAGGCATTCGAGCGCATCTGTTGCACCGGTAAAATCATCGGCGTAGTAAGTCAGCAGCAGTTGGGACATAACTTTAACTGAACTTCTCCACCGCATGCCTAAACTCGGCATGTTCAGCCGCAGTTTGCTGCAAGGTTCGACCAGCGATCGCTCCACTCCAAGCTTGCTGAATCGCAGCGACCCCACCCGCAATGCCATCGGGATGAGCCATTATCCCGCCGCCGGCTAAGTACAAGAGATCTACTGTGCGCGTCAACCGGTAAGTCTCAAAGGCCTGGCCTCCCCATTGACCAGAAGAAACAACGGGCAGCACCGGAAAATCGCACCCTTGTCCAACGGGCGATTGGCACGCACGCAGGGAGCGCACGACACTCTCATCCGGCTCCCAGAATTTATTAGCTATGCCATTGACATGAATCTGGTCAACTCCTGCGAGCCGCCACAGCTTCTGATACGCTTGAAACTCAATACCAAAAGCTGGATGACGATTCAGCATACCCCAACCATTGCGATGTCCGTGAACAGGCAACTCGCCGCGATCGCACAGTTTCTTGACGCCAACTAAACCGACACTGTTCAGGCTAACCATCACGCACGATCCTCCAGCCTCGACAACTTTATCGTAGTGACGCTGAGCCGCATCCAACTCATCGCTTATATTGAATGCATAGAGTACTTTCTTTCCCGATCGCTCTGCATGCTCATGCAGAATCGGCATCACCGCTGCGACTCGATCGCTCAGAGGCGAGTGGTTTGGATTTGCCATCAATTCGTCATCTTTAATGAAATCGATCCCTGCAGAGGCCAACTGGCGAACGCGGTCTGCAGTCTGTGAAGGACTAAGTCCCACACTTGGCTTAATGATAGTCCCAATTAACGGACGACCATAAACTCCGGCAATTTTCCTTGTGCCCCCAATGCCAAACCTTGGCCCTGTGAATGGTTTGGTAAAACTCTGCGGCAATTCGACATCCAGCAATCTCAAACCGGAGAGTTGCGAGAGCTCGTAGAGATTACCTTGTAAAGTGGATATCAGCACAGGCAGGTTGCCACCAAAGTTCTCAATTGGCCACGAGATAGCGATCTCTGCGCGTTGGTAGGGCCTGTCATGGACTCGATGCCCCGGCAAACTCGGCACGGAAACTGAATCAAGCCTGCTCACGGATTCGACTCGCGCAGCGAAGCGTTCAATCAGCTCGTCAGTTTCACCAGGAACTCTTACGAAGGTACCACTCGACTGCTCCCCGGCAATCGCCTGCGCAGCCAACTCAGGATCGAGCCCGGTTTCAATTAAGTATGTGGCTTTGATACGATCCATATTCAAGTTCTTCTAATTCGCAAAACTATTCTATTCCGCTCTTCAGACGGTCGATGGCGACAGCCAAGAGGATGACTATTCCTTTTACCACCTGTTGCCAGAATGGCGATACATCTAGCAGTACCAAGCCGCTATTTAGCACACCGATGATTAGGCAGCCGATGACGGTTCCCCAGATTGAACCTCGACCGCCAGAGAGCGATGTACCGCCGATGACTACGGCGGCGATGCTGTCCAGTTCGTAGCCAGTGCCTGCATTGGGTTGAGCGGAGTCCAGCCGAGAAGTTACAATTATCCCGGCGACTGCGGACAAGCCCCCAGACAGCATATAAATCCAAGACTTGATCCGATCTACATTCAAACCAGATAGTCGAGCAGCGCGCTCATTTCCGCCGACTGCAACCATATAACGCCCGAAGCGTGTCTTGTTGGTCAATACCATAAAACCAGCTGTCAATCCGCCAGCAATCCAAACTGGAACGGGCGCGCCGATGAAGTTTGCTGTGCCGATTTGGGCAAATCCCGCACCGAGTTCAGAAATGGGAAAGCCCTTTGTCCACAACATCGTCAATCCGCGGGCTATGCTCAACATTCCTAGCGTCGCCACGAACGGCGGAATGCGCACTCGCGTGATCATCTGGCCGTTGAACCAGCCTAAGAACATCCCCACAGCAAGTCCTGCAAGCAGGCCTCCACCGAGAGTGAACTCAAGTTCAACCCCCAGTGCTGGTATGGGCAAAGGTGTTTTCAACAAACCGGCAGTAACGGCGCCGGTCAAGGCAAGTATCGAGCCGACCGACAAGTCTATCCCACCCGCGATGATGATCATCGTCATACCGATTGAGAGACAGACATTGATTGAAATTTGACGCATAATGTTCCAACCATTTGCAGACGTCAAAAACCGATCTGAGAGCAAACTCATCGCAGTTATCATCAATGCCAAGACCAACACCGACTGGAAGCGGTTGAGGTAACGTAGCATTGGTTTGCTTAAGTTATTCATGAGGTTTGCTCCCTGCCTGATAGCCGGGCACTGCGGCGCGCATCAAGTTGATTTCCGTAGCCTCCGCACGCCCGAACTCGGCCGCTTTGCGACCTTCGCACATAACCATCACGCGATCCGAAATAGCTAGCAACTCGGGCATCTCTGAAGAAACGACGACGATTGCCAAGCCTTGTTGCTTCAATTGATCGATCAGCGAATAAATCTCTCGCTTCGCTTGCACGTCAATTCCACGTGTGGGTTCGTCCAACAGCAACACCTGCGGCTTGGTGCTCAGTACTCGGCCTAAGACCACTTTCTGTTGATTTCCGCCGCTGAGCGATTGCGTTGCTTGGCGAACAGAGGGAGTCTTTATGGAAAGTTTGTCGATGTAGCTTTTTGCGTGACGCTCCTCAAGTCCTCGATTGAGAAAGCAAAACTTCTCTATTGTGGAGATACTTGAAAGACTGATGTTGTTCTCCACGCTCATTCCCAAAATTAGCCCTTGCTCCTTGCGGTCCTCAGGCACTAATCCAATACCGTAGCTCATCGCATCAGCGGGTGAGTTGATTTGGCACTTTTGCCCCCGTAGGAACACTCGACCGCATGTCGTATTTGGATGCAGACCAAAGACTGATTCCATTAATTCGGTACGTCCGGCTCCCATAAGCCCGAATACTCCGAGCACCTCACCTGCAGCGACGGAAAACGAGACCGAATCGACCAACAAATGGTCACCGACTGGAGAGCGCTGGCTAAGCGACTCTACCCGCAAAAGCTCCTGACCAATCCGCGATTCCCTCTTCTCGTATACTGGGCATTGATCGCGACCGACCATCAATCTTACGATCGTTTCTTGGTTTGTAGTACGAGTCTGAATCGTATCGACAAGCTTTCCATCGCAAAGCACTGTAATCCGATCAGTTATGCGAAGAAGCTCGTGCAGTCTGTGAGAAACATAGACCACGGCCATCCCATCTTTACGCAGCGAATCAATCAACTCAAACAACACTTCCACTTCGCTGTCGCTGATTGCAGACGTCGGCTCATCCATGAAGATCACGCGGGACTGCGAGTTGAGCGATTTAGCGATCTCAACGATCTGCTGCTGACCGACTCGCAAAGTATTCACACGGGCGCGAGGGTCAATGGAGGCGTCCAGCGGTTCGAGCAATTCCTTGCACCGTTGGTTTTGTGATGCAGCATCGATCAAACCCCAAGTCCCTACTTTCTCGCGGCCCAGAAAGATATTGTCAGCCACTGTAAGGTAGGGGATTAAATTCAACTCTTGGTAAACGATGCTGACGCCGAGTTGTAGTGCGTCGCTAGTACTGGTGAAATGGACTGGATTACCGTCGAGTAGGATTTGACCCGCCGTCGGCTGTTGTGCTCCAGCCAGAATGTGCATTAGAGTGCTTTTGCCGGCCCCATTCTCGCCGATCAGTCCATGAACCTCACCCGCGCGGACTTCGAAATTGACTCCATGGAGCGCGATCACGCCGGGGTACTTCTTGACAATGCCTTTTCCCACCAGGGTAGGTATCGTGGGGAGCGTAGTCGCGATCATTGCCCGGACTCCCCAGCTCCTAGCAGCTTCAATTGGAGCGGAACAAGTCTCAAGGTTCGAAACCCGTCGTCATCGTCCACTTCACCGCAACCTACGAACTCAACAACACTGCCAATCGCCAGTTGAGCTCGCACCGGAGCAATCACCTCTAATTCACATCGATTGTTGAGCTCGATCGCGATTTGATTGAATTCCTGTGAGTTTGGAAAGTCCGCAACATTTACAAGCCCCGTTGCATCGCGGACTGCGTTACTCACGAGAATGCCGATCTCCAAGACAACCCTCTGATTCAGTCCCGGGATGCTCAGCGCGCATTCTTCGGCATTTAAGTCTTCAACCTTCCCACGACCGCGAAGAAATAAAAAGGATGGACCACCAAGTCCAACCATGCGACCGTATTGGGTGCGCGCGGCCTTGCCGTCGCTCGCCGCTAGCGCGAGTACTTCGTTAACATACGCAGCTTGCTTTGCAGCCGCTGGGATTCGTTGCCTCCATAGAACTTCGATGAATTCAGCGTTATCCACAACGGCAGTATCTTTAGAGGAATCGGCTGGCCTGCTGTTGCTAGCAGTCTGCTGGTGTGCGTTAGCTGCGTCCAGTTTGCGGATGCGAACAAGTGGGAAAAAGTAGATTAGACCGCCAACCACCACCAGGCAGACTGCTATCCTCGCAAAGCTTTTCTGCAACAGCATTACTCTTTCTTTCCGTAGCCAGTGAACTTATCGATATTTTTCGCGTTCACCAAGTCAACGTTCACAGGAATCTTCTGCTGGAAATCGCGTTTTCCATTGGCGAGGTACTCGTGGGAAAATTCCGCGGCCGTGGTTGCCATGAGCTTTGGATATTGCATAACAGTTGCTGCAATTTTGCCTTCCGCAACAGCCTTGACGACATCATCCGATCCATCGTAGCCGAAGATCTTGACTTGATCCGCTTTTCCGGCCCCCAGCAGAGCCTGGTAAGCCCCCATCGCCATGGCATCATTTCCGCAGAAAACAGCATCGATGTCGCCGTGCGACTGCAGCATCGACTCCATTACTTCCAACGCTTTGTTTCGATCGAAGTCGGCCGATTGCTGAGCGACCATTTTAAGGTCGGCATAGCGATCGACGACACTGTGAAACCCCTTGGAACGATTCCAAGTATTGTTGTCGCCAACCAGTCCCAGTAACTCGACATACTTGCCTGTTTTGCCAACTGTCTCTACAAAATACTTCCCTAACTCGACGCAGCCAGTGTAGTTGTCAGACAGTAGCTGGGCGGTCGCTGCCTCGGTGGAGCTAATTTCGCGATCGATACAGAACACGGGGATACCAGCCTCCTTTGCTCGTTTGACATTCGCAACCGAACCATCCGCGTCAGTTGGATTGAATAGTATGGCTCCGTATCCGCCCGCAACAACGTTGTCGAAGTGAGAGGCTTCTTTCGATGCATCATTCTGTGAATCAAAAAGTGTTGCATCGTAGCCGAGCTCTTTGGCTCGATCGCGTGCCGTTTCACCTAGCACCACGAACCACGGATTATTAAGCGTCGAAATGATGACCGCGATTTTTTTGCTGGCACCACTCTGCCGACCGGTTGTTGAATCTGGCGGTTGGTCGACAGCCTGAACCTTATCGTTTTTCTGAGCAGTTCCTACTGAGGATTCGGTACCAGAATTCGAGGTTGAGCATCCAGCAAATATGGGAAGGGAAGCAATCATCGCGAACAGCACAACCAGGCTGACGCCAGTCCGTGAGTAGTTTTTGCCAAACACTATTGAATCCTTGATGAGATATGAGTGGTTGAAAGTTGGACAGTTGGATTGAAAACCTGCAGGTTGAAAGTACGTGGAAGCTCTGCTAACTGTTCGAGTGCAAGGACAGATCGCGTTTCGATTCTAGTGAACCGGAGGGATCTGTGAGAGCGCCGCGGGCACTACAGAGAACACCAGCTATGGCGTTCTTCCAGCCTGCATAGTACCGGTCGGCAGTAGCGGCTGGCATTTGGCGTTGGTAGCATTGACCGGAATTTGACAGCTTTAGTTGCTGGAGCGTTGCAACATCGGAACCAACAGCTCCGCACAATGCTGCTCCAAGCGGCGAGGATTCCGCAAGTGAACTAGTTTGCACCTGAGCATCGATCAAATCGGCAGTGTACTGCATCAAGAATCGATTGGACGATGCCCCCCCATCAGCTCGAATGGTTCGTGTGGCAGTTCCCGTGCGTGCGTTCATCATCTCTAAAACATCTCGCACCTGATAAGCAATGGATTCGAGCGCCGCGCGAACTACATGGGCTCGCGTGGCAAACGTGCTCAACCCTACAATTGCGGCTCTGGAGTCGGGAGACCAGTACGGAGCGCTCAATCCCGCAAACGCCGGCACCAAATACACGCCAGCGTTATCATCGACAGATTCCGCTAATCGCTGAGTTTCTTCATAGGTTTGGAACATACACAGCTGATTGCGAAGCCACTGAAGGGTTGCCGCAGAGAAGCTGATTATGCCCTCCATACAATAGGTTGGCACGCCGTCGATTACCCAGGCGACAGTCCCCACGGTGCCTTCGCTGGGGTCGGGAATTTGGGAACCTACGTTCAACAACAGCGACGAGCCACTTCCGAAGGTAACCTTAGAATCTCCCACACGATGACAGCCCAATGCGAATAATGAAGCTTGCGAATCGCCTAGGACACCGCGTATAGGTATTGGCGATTGCAGTGCGCCCTCAAAGTCAGTTTGTCCGAAGTTTGCGTTCGAATCACGAATCTCGGCCAGCGACTGCATGGGCACACGGAATAATTCGCACAGCGATTCACTCCAGGCGAGCTCACCAATGTCGTACAGCAGAGTACGGCATGCGTTCGTGTGATCGGTCGCAAAGACGGCGCCGCCAGTCAAGCGATATATCAAATAAGTGTCCATCGTACCGATCAATGCACTGCCATCATGCAACGCCTGCTTGATCGAGGCAACATTCTCTAGCAGCCAACACAATTTCGAAGCGGAAAAATAACCATCGATTACCAGCCCTGTTTTTCGGCGAACGCGGGCCTCCTGTTCAGCCTCTTTCATTTGGCTACAAATCGCGTCTCCGCGACGGCACTGCCACACGATAGCGTTGTGCAAGGGTTTGCCGCTGCAGCGATCAAAGACCACAACCGTCTCGCGCTGATTGGTGATACTCAACCGAATTGGCGTCCGCTGGCCCTGCAAAACCTGCCTTACGACGTCCAACGTGTTTTGCCAAATTTCTTCGGCATCGTGCTCGACCCAGCCTGTTTGCGGATAGATCTGCGCATGTTCTTTGGCCGCTACGTCTACGAGCCCCCACGAGGCATCGAATAACAGAGCCTTTGTCGCAGAGGTGCTTTGGTCGATGGCAAGTTTGGTTTGCATGAAATTTTGCGGTACACCCGTTCGTTGGACTCATTCCATCAGTGAAATCTTCGATTTTGACAACACGCGTTCTGCAATGTTGGCGAGCCCCTCCATCGATATGCCATAGTGTCGAAATATATCGGCCTGGCTGCCGGTGACGGTGTACTCGTCGGCAATCCCGACTTGCTTAAATCCAATGCTCGCTCCAGCTTCCAGGATGACCGCAGCACAGGCATCGCCAAGTCCACCTGCCGTCATGTGCTCTTCCACCGTGATAACCGCTGAGCAGGTCCGCGCCGAATCAAGCACCGCATTGATGTCTAACGGCTTTATCGAATGCATACTGACAACTCGAGCTGACACACCACTGGATCCGAGTAGCTCAGCAGCCAATACGGCGTGAATGACCGCTTCGCCCGTTGCAATAAACGCCACATCACTTCCCTCGCGCAAGACTCTTGCCTGTCCGATCTTGAAATCGTTGTGCGTTCTTGGCAACTCAACCATAGGAGCTTTTCCCAACCGAATGTAGATTGGGCGATCTTGAGCGGCGGCAGCTCGAATAGCTGCAGCGGTTTCATAATTGTCAGCCGGAGCAACGATGTCGATGTTGTTAATTGCGCGGAGCACAGCAAAGTCGTGCAGCGAGTGATGCGTTGTTCCGAGCGCACCGTAGCTCACGCCAGCACTAATGCCGACAACCTTAACTGGATTGTCGGAGTAGCAAATGTCATTCTTGATTTGCTCAAGAGCCCGCGCGGTTACGAAACAGGCTGGTGAAACGGCAAACGGCATCTTTCCGGCTGCCGCCAATCCCGCCGCCACCCCTACGAGGTTTTGCTCTGCAATGCCCACTTCAACGATCTGCTGGGGGAGAGCTGTGGCAAACGGAATCAGTTTTCCGGATCCGCGGGAATCGCTCGTCACCACAACTACGTCTCGATTGGTTGTCGCAAGTGACAACAGCGTTTCAGCGAATACTTCAAGATTTGCCCTGCCGAGCTGCAATTGAAGCCGTTCCAAAATTTCTAGGGCAGCATCGCTAAACATGCAGGTTGCTGGAGCACTCATGGTCTTATCCCCTGGAGCTCAAGCACATGTTGCTCTACTTCCGCCATCGCTTGTGAGTACTCGGAATCGCTCGGTACGCCGTGATGCCATTTCGCTACGTCTTCCATAAAACTGACTCCTTTCCCTTTAACTGTGTTGGCAATTACAACTGTCGGACAACCAGGCACAGGCAACTCGGTGAGTGCGGAGGTCAGTTCGTCGAAGTCATGGCCATCAACTCTCCGCACGCTCCAACCGAAGGCTGCAAATTTTTCATCCAAGGGAGAATTGTTGCAAACCTCACTCGTTCGGCCAGAGATCTGCAGAGTGTTGTGGTCGATGATGGCCGTTAGATTGTCGAGTCTGTAGTGAGCAGCACACATGGCTGCCTCCCAATTGGATCCCTCGGCCAGTTCCCCGTCACCTAACAAAGTAAAAACTCGAAACGGGGCACCGTCCATTTTTCCTGCAATGGCGTTGCCAACGCAAATAGACAGCCCATGTCCAAGCGCGCCTGTGTTCTGCTCAACACCAGGAACGTGGCGCGTCGGATGCCCTACGAAATGGGATTGGTACCTACAGAGGGTTTCCAGCTCCGATCGCTGAAAAAAACCAACGTCCGCGAGAACTACGAATAAGGCTTCGACCGAATGGCCCTTGCTTTGTACATAACGATCGCGGTTGCGATCGCGAAAGTTCTGGGGAGTCACATTCAACACACGGTTGTAAAGAACATTCAAGACATCAATGCAAGACAGACTACCGCCGGTATGCCCGGCGCCAGCCAGTTTGATGAATTTCAAAATATCGCGGCGATAATGCCACGACTTGAGTATAAGTTGCTCGTTCGTCAGCTTGTTCATGGCTGCACACCGTGGTGATATACTTCCCAGCCCAGGTAGTTTCCAAACGCCTCAGTCAATGCTGCAGCGGTATGCGACTGATTCATCACAACGTGATGTTCAAATCCATTCCTGCAAACATAACGCATCAATTGTTGCAAACCCGCTACCCTCGCAACAGCGCGATTACCAAATGTCTCCAGCACATCGTCGGTCAATTCGCCCTCGCCCACGTACGCGCGAATGCAACCATTGGCATCGTCCGTGGTCAAACGTCCGAAAGTCAACGGTCCCGAAGGCGTGCGACCATCCAGTGCACCATAAGTGTTTTGCTCGCCTACAATCGTTCCCAAAATTGGCGCGGTAGAAATCTTGATGTCGTGTAGAAAGGACTTAGCCCAATTGCCACAGTGAAACAAAACGCACTTATCCGGATCGTCGGCGTAGTTGTTGTTCCAATCGACGAGCGCGCTTGGAGAATTTCCTGCTAGTTGCATCGCATACATCGTTAACACGCCCGTTACATCCACTTCGCACGCGCTGGGCATGAAACCTTCGCTCAACATGCTCATAATGGTGCAACAGTTGCAGCCAAAGTTTTGCTGCATCGAGGTCCAACACTGAATTGCGGTGGCTTGCAGCGAGTTTTCTTTCATCCAGTTGGAAAGAATTACCCCCAACTTTGCCATTTGTTGCAGAGATTCCTTGGGAACGCCGCTAGCCACGGCGTATGCTTCAATCTCCTCAATCTTTATCTTCACGTCGACTTCATTGCCGGTCATGCGATTGGCAATTCCAAGAAACTCTGACAAATCCACGGTTGTGACGCTGATACCGTTTCGCTCTAGAATCTTTTCGCTGTAGCGGACGGTGTTAAAAGCTCCTGGACGCGCTCCAACTGCCCCCAACCGCACGCCGGAAAGCCCACGAACCACGCGACAGACCTGGACGAATTTGGCTAAGTCCCGACGGAAAGATTCAGCCGTAGGTCGTACGGTATGCTGTTCCGTGAGCGAAAAAGGAATTCCTGCCTGAACCAAATTGTTGCACACCGAAATTTTACCGCAGAAAGCATCTCGGCGAGTCGCTGGCGCGAGCTTATCCAAGTCATCGGGATAGGCTTGCACCAGCACGGGGACTTTCAAATTGGCCAACTTCAGGGTGTCAGCAATCCCCTTCTCGTCGCCGAAGTTGGGCAACACCACCAGCACTCCGTCGATAGTGTCGCGATGCCGACGAAACAGATCAGCACACAACCGTGCTTCCAAATGCGTCTCGACACCGCCAAGTTTCGATTGCTCTACAGTTAACGCTACTGTTTCGATCTCATATTTTTGACAAATCTCAAAAACCTCGGCGCGTGCTTCCGCCACGAGATGGTCTGGAAAAAAGTCGCGGTTGCCGAAAATGACTCCAAGTTTAATTGGCATGTCGGTCTAAGATCTTTCGCATTAGGAAATCGCAGAAAAGGTGGTTCGCGTTAGCGGCGAGTATTTATTAGAATCAAGGAATCCAGGGGGGACTAGTTCAATTCTGGCGTTTGCTGAGCGTATTCTTGCGCTTAATGCCCCTTACAAACTGTGAGTGAGTAATGAAACGCTTCGATAATGAGCGGCCAAGATTCGCTTCGTACGGCTTCTCGTGCGAGACATGGGAGCCACACACGATGCCGCGTGCGGACCAACATGATGAAGTCGAGCTGAACTATCTTCTCGAAGGCACGCTAACGTACCTAATGGGTGGAAGACGCATCACGGTCCCGGCGCAACGCTTGGTTGTATTCTGGGCGGTCGTACCGCATCAAATCGTCGAATTCGAAAGCGCTTCGCCGTACTATGTCGCGACCGTTCCATTCGCCTGGTTTCTAAAGTGGGGTGTTCCCCGACAGCTTCATATGCGGATCATGCATTGGGAGATGGTAATGGACTTAGGCCCTTGCGACCCGACTCGCGAGCGGATGCTGTTCGAACAGTGGATGTGTGACATTGGCGATGATTCTTTAGCACCTGCGGCCGCTCTAGAGATCCAAGCGCGCCTCCTGCGTTTGTCTCGAAGCTTAAGTGATCCGCCGCCAATTACATGTTTTCACCCGCCGATTCAGTACGAGTCTCAGGATAAGGCTGAGCAAATGGCATGCTTTATCTCGAGCAGCTACGAAAGAAGGTTGACGATTCCCGAAATTGCCGAAGTAGTCGATTTGCATCCTGATTACGCAGCGACTCTCTTCAAGAAAACCTTCGGTACGACAATTGTGAATTTCATTACCAAGCACCGCGTTGCCCATGCACAGCGATTACTGCTTGCGACCGACGACCAGATCATTAATATTGCTGGCGATTCTGGGTTTGATTCGCTTTCTCGATTCAATCGCGCGTTCAAACAGGTTACTGGTCTCACACCGCGAGACTACCGCAAGAACCGGCGCTGATGGTCATCAGAGTCGCTTTGATCGCGAATTTCGGCTCGAGCGCCAGCGAGTGGGACGCAAAGTGCGAGCTTTCAGGGCTTTTCGCGACCTCCAATCGCGTTGATCGGGAACTACCAGCTCGATGTGCTTGCGAGTACTTTTTCTGACCTTAGATGTCGCACCAAACTAAACAAAAGTCAAGCATTCACTTGCTGACGCGTCGAGCTGGCACTGGCATCGCTTTTCACTAACTGACGCTGTCCAGCTAGCCGTCCCGATGCGTTACCGCTCGAAACTGTCAACCACTTCGATAGTGCATTCTCGTTCACTGTCGCTGAGTGGTTCCTGGCAAGCAATTTGCCGACTGAGGACCTCTACTCCAGCGTCTGATGCATCAGTTTGTTCCAATCTCCGCGTTATTACTCGACTTCTCAATACGGACTCTGGGACTCGAAAGTCGAGGATTTTAAACTCTGCTCTGTGCAGTTTGGCTAGCTCCGCAAACGCATCTCGATCTCGCTTCGCAAGAAACGTTGCATCGACCACCGGGCTGAAACCAGCGTCCAGCACGCGACCGGCCAGAATACTAAGTCGCTGGTAGACATTGCGTTTTGCTGGCTCCGCATAAAGGCTCGCCGTCTCCTCGGCTGAGGGGCGGGATACAGCTTGCATCCCAAGCATTCGTTTTCGTTCGACGTCGGAGCGAATACGGATGGCTCCGTGTTCACGCACCCAATGCAACGCACCCGTTGATTTTCCACTACCGCTTAAGCCATGCGTAATCCACAGGCAAGGTGAACATTTCCGCGTAAGGTCAGCAGCTATAGCTAACAGCTTATGAAGCTCCGTAATGGCGATGTCCGAGTTCTCCCCGCTTTTCTGGCACTGCTCTGCTCGTATCAGCGCCACCTTCGCTCGAACTAATGCTCGATAGACCATGTACCATCTCAGCAAGTCGAGCGATTCATAGTCGCCCGTTGCTTCCAAATAGAAATTTACGAACAGCTTCGAGAGCGGACTATGATTCTTGGCAACTAAGTCCATCGCTAGAAAGCCGGCATCGCTCAGCACATCGATGGTGCGAAATCGTTGGTTGAACTCGACTCCATCAAATG
Organism: Pirellulaceae bacterium; assembly: GCA_041736515.1. GTDB lineage: Bacteria > Planctomycetota > Planctomycetia > Pirellulales > Pirellulaceae > Aureliella. The sequence goes on along the minus strand of JBGSTP010000045.1, from coordinate 8,240 downwards.
GAGTCCACTGACCTTTCCAAAAAACAATATTCCCCGAGTGCAAATCACCGTGACATTCTTTTATGAAGCCCAGCAGTTTGCGCTGGTCAAACAGCGAATCCAAACGAGTCGCTTCGGAGCGTGTCCAAGAACTTAGCGACGCCAGCTGTCCGCCGAAACCGTAATGCGAAGCAGCCGCCTCCAGCTCGGTAAGATTCTCAAATGCGTCCGCGCGGATGCAACTCGCATCGCCGAAATTACTGTTGGGCTCGGCATGTTTTGCTTCGGAATGCAAGCCGGCGAGGGTGGTCGCTATGGATTGAATCTCATCGATCGTAACGCTTTGCGACGCAAGATGTTCGCTTAGCAACGCACCTTGATCGAACCGCTTCATTTTCACCGCATACTCAATTGCTTCCCCTGTCCCTTCCATATGGATTGAGCGGCCGTCGTAGGTTATGGGAACCACTCCAACGTACAACTCGGGCGCGCAGCGCCCGTCTAGTCGCAGTTCCTCCAAACAGCACTTACGACGTTTCTCGAGCGACGAGTAATCCAAGAAAGCATTTCGGACAGGCTTCTTGATTTTGTAGGCAAATTGCTCTGTCAGAAACACGCGAGAAATATGTGTTTCCAGCTGTTCAATCGACTGGCAAATATCGCAGGGGTAGTTATTGGGGCGCGACAGCGCCGCCACAAGGCTTGCTTCGTCGACCAGACATTCCGCCTTAATTGCGGTCGATTCACTGGAAGTCGCCTGGATTTCTTCTCGCATTGTCATTTCCTAGGCGAAGGCTAATGTCGCCCTGCACATTGAATGCAGTCGGGCGCGTACGGTAAAGCTTGTAACCGTTCCACTGCGATTGCGTGTCCGCAGTATACGCACTTTCCATACTTGCCGTCCTCAATACGTCGGAGAGCTTTCTTAATTAGTTCGATTTCCTGGACAGCTTGCTTGTCTAAGGACTCCAGAACTTCGTCGTTCTCGCGCTGTGTCGCCTGCTCCTCCCAATCCTGCTCGCCAGGTTGCCGCAGTCGTTCGTCGATGTTCTCGACTCTTGAAAGTAATAATTGCAACTCCGATTCGAGCTGCTCCCGAATTCCAACAGTATCGATGCTCATGGCAAAATTCCTTTGAAGACGGAGATGTAGAGATCAATACAATAAGTGTCAAAGTCGATCTAGCTCCAACGAGTCGATCGCCTGTCGAATCACGTGCGCGCTGGCTTGCAGCGCCAGTCGTTCGGAATCATCAATGGCCAGCGGAATTGCGGTCAATACACCTGCGCCGGTCAATAAATGCGGTAGCGACACGGTGACGTCGTGTACGCCCTCGATCTCGTCGATTCGGGAGCAAACTGTCAAAATAGAACGTTGGTCGCGTAGAATCCCATCCACAATCCTGGCAATCGCGCTTCCTATGCCATAGTAAGTCGCTCCCTTGCCCTGGATAATGTGATAGGCGGCTCGTCGAACACGATCATCAATCTGGGATCGCATCGTAGTGTTCAGTTCCAGTCCTCGCACCCGACTGAATTCGTTCAAGGATAGTCCTGCGATGGTGGCTAGCGACCAAGTCAAAACCTCTGAGTCGCCGTGCTCACCGATTACATAGGCATGGACGTGCTGGGCATCGACGTTGAAATGGCTGCCGATCAATGTCCGAAATCTCGCGGTATCCAGGGTCGTCCCCGTACCAAGCACGCGTCCAGTCTGCGCCCCCAGACGCAGTGCATACTCGCTCGCGATATGCGTCATAATATCCACGGGATTGGTTGCCACCACCAGAATTGCGTTGGGCGCATTGTTCAGCACCTTGGGAACAACGTCCGCGAAAACCAGGGCGTTTCGTCGCAACAACTGGAGTCTGGTCTCGCCGACTTTCTGATTCACGCCAGCGGCAATTACCACTACGCTACAGCCAGACAAATGTTCGTAATCGCCCGCGGAGAGTCGCATCGGGTGCGCAAACGGAACGGCATGCAAGATATCGTCGGCTTCCGCTGTCGCTCGCAGCCGATTTTGGTCGACTAGCACAATTTCGCTGCCGATACCTTTCATTACCAGCGCATACGCAGCGGTCGAGCCCACAAGACCACTTCCAACAATGCCGATTCTCATTGGCTCTCCACCCAAGTCAACAGAGTTTCACACGGAGACACTACTGATCCAGTAGGTAACCAATCAAGTCGGTGCTAGTCACGATACCTACAAGGTCATCTCCATCGACGACTGGTAGAGCGTGAAACTTGCCGGTGCTAAGTAGCTTCGCGGCGTCGCGAACGGTCCCGTGTGCAGCGACTGTGACAGGATCCGCGTTCATAATATCCTCTATCTTGTACGTGTGATCCAGGATGGCGTCCAGAGCGCGACCGTCTTGATTGCCAAACTCGCCAAACGAAACTCGCATTAGATCCGTCGTACTGACAATTCCAACGAGCTTTTTCCCATTAACAACCGGTACGTGATGGATCTCGCAGGCGTCGAACAGATGTCGTAATTTCGACACCGGCTCGCCTGCTTGAATCGTGGTCAAACTCTTGCTCATCACTTTAGTCACGGACTCGTTCTTCTTCATAGGACGCTTCTTTTGAACTGGGTTGCAAAATGGGATTATTCATAAATCCAACCAAGCCGTACCGGCAGCTTCGAAAACAACTCGTAACGCAGTCCGTGATGTAGCGAGTGCGCCATAGCCCAGACCTTTCGAGCTGGCCGAATTGAACAACTTCGAACATGCCGAAGCTTTTGTTGGATAGTTTTCTATATGCAAACTTGGTGCCAGCCATGCAGATCATCGATCCATGTCTCCTCGCACACTTTTGCGCGCCATTTGGCGCTATTCGAGTGCGAGAGTTTGGAAATGACACACCACAATGGATTTCTATGCCAGCGGAAATCTGCTACGCAAATACCATTCCGCTGAGAGCACATAGCCGCCTCAGAACGCGGTCAGTGACAGGACTGGCACACGGAATGCACTCGCACCTGAAGCTGCCGAAATGTCAACCATCAACGTTCTTTAGCTGTAAAGTGCGGCTAGTCCAAGAGCTTTACTTTTGAACGCATGTCGTCAATTTGCCGAATTAGTGCCATTTAGTTATGACAATCCAAAACCAGGAAATTGCCACACTAGTCTGTTCCCAGTGCCAAGCCACCAATCGAGTGCCAGTGCTGCGGCTGGGAGATCGTCCGATATGTGGCAAATGCAAGAACGAGCTTTTGCCAACACGCCCCGTCAGTTTGACCGACGAAAGTTTCTCGCGTTTTATTAGCCGAACTAGTCTGCCAATACTTGTCGATTTTTGGGCGCCCTGGTGCGGTCCCTGCAAAATGATGGCACCTGCATTCGAAGAAGCGTCAAGAATTCTTTCCCCTTACATCGTCCTGGCCAAGGTCGATACAGAAACCGCGCCAAGTCTATCACTTGAACTACGCATTCAAAGCATTCCAACGCTAATTCTGTTCGACCGTGGAGTGGAGAAAGTTCGCCAATCTGGTGCGATGAGTACGAAACAGCTCGTTGATTGGACTCGCGCGCAATCTGTGCATTCCCGCCGCTGATTGGCACAACTCGTCCTTGGCCTCATTTGTGCCATATCGGCTCGCAGCGGTTCCGACAGCGTGCACCAACGCACCTAAATTCTGCGGGCCGGTCTGCCCAACGCACAGTCTGCATCGCCATCCAGACACTCTGCCGCGTAGGACGCATCATACTCTATCGCTCTCGCGAATGGAACGCGATTTGCCAATGAGTACAGCTGAAGACGCTCTGTTAGGCAAGCAGTCCGCGAGAAAATACTCATGGCAGTGACGATTGATGGAAACGAAGCCGTTGCCCGAGTGGCCTATGCGGCAAGTGAAATTATTGCGATTTATCCGATCACACCAGCTTCCCCCATGGGAGAACTTGCAGATGCTTGGGCCGCTAGTGGTAAGCCCAATGCGCTGGGGACGGTCCCCACCGTCATCGAAATGCAGAGCGAAGGGGGTGCCGCAGGCACACTTCATGGGGCACTGCAGGGAGGCGCCTTAGCCACGACCTTCACGGCTTCGCAAGGGCTGCTGTTGATGCTACCCAACATGTTCAAGATGGCCGGCGAACTGACGGCAGGGGTGATTCATGTCGCTGCTCGCAGCCTTGCCACACATGCCCTATCGATTTTTGGCGATCACAGCGATGTGATGGCTGCCCGCAGCACGGGCTTTGCCATGTTGTCGTCTGCGTCGGTACAGGAAGCTCACGACTTCGCATTGGTTAGCCACATGGCTACATTGGCCAGTCGTGTACCCTTCCTGCACTTCATGGATGGTTTTCGTACTTCGCATGAGATCAACAAACTGAGCGTAATGAGCGACGAAACAATTGCTTCGATGTTAGATCGTCAAGCAATCAGCGAACACAGACATCGATGTCTTGATCCAGATCGGCCCGTATTGCGCGGTACAGCGCAGAACCCCGACGTTTTCTTTCAGGCTCGAGAAGCAGCCAATCGCTTCTACGAAGCAACGCCACAAATCGTGCAAGCAAAAATGGATCGACTTTGTTCAGTTACAGGGCGGCAGTATCACTTATTTGATTATGTTGGCAGCCCCCACGCAACACAGGTGATGGTCATGATGGGCAGCGGATGCGGTGCCGCCAAAGAGGCCGTTTCCAGACTCGTAAAGGATGGTGCGAACGTCGGTTTGGTCCAGGTTCGATTGTTTCGCCCATTTGATATTGCACGCTTCGTTGACGCTTTACCCGCGACCACTCAGACGGTAATCGTCTTGGATCGCACTAAGGAGCCCGGTGCCATCGGCGAACCGCTTTACCTGGACGTTGTCGCTGCACTCGCCGAGGGCTGGAACCCTGAGCGTGGATGCGTGCCCCAAGTCTGTGGCGGTCGATATGGTCTGTCGAGCAAGGAGTTCACACCAGCCATGGTCGAAGCCGTCTTTCACCATACCACTAAGCCGACGGCCAAACGGCATTTTACTATAGGCATACATGACGACGTGACGCTGACCAGCATCCCCTGGGATCCGACTGCCATGCCGGAGCCCGAGGATGTACAACGTGCCGTGTTCTTTGGATTGGGAAGCGATGGTACGGTAGGAGCGAATAAGAATTCCGTCAAAATTATTGGCGAAGAGACTGAGTTGCATGCCCAGGGCTATTTTGTCTACGATTCAAAGAAATCTGGCGCAGTCACTGTCTCACACTTGCGCTTCAGCCCGCGGCCGATAGAGTCCACCTATTTGATCCGCCAAGCGAACTTTGTTGCTTGTCATCAGTTCGATCTCATGCGTCGCATGAATATCGTTGAGACGGCCGCCTGCGGGGCTACGCTGCTGTTAAACAGCCCATTCGCGGCTGAGCTTGCTTGGGATCATCTAGCGGTGGAGGTGCAGCAGCAAGTAATCGATAAACAGTTGCGCCTATTCGTCATTGACGCCAACCGACTGGCGCGCGAGGCTGGAATTGCAGGACGCATCAACACAATCATGCAGACCTGCTTTTTCGCACTCGGGAACGTACTTCCTCGCGAGCAGGCCATTGCACAGATCAAGTCGGCAATTCAGAAGTCCTATGCCAAGCTCGGCAATGCAGTCGTTGATCGGAACTTCGCCGTGGTCGACAGTGCTTTGGAGAACCTCCACGAAGTCAGCATCCCGAACCTGGCCTCGAGCCAGTTTCACAAGATGCTGCCAGTTTCCGCCGACGCACCCGACTTTGTTCAGCGTGTGACCGGCATGATTATCGGGGGGCAAGGCGATTTGCTGCCGGTCAGCGCACTCCCCATCGATGGCACGTTTCCAACGGGCACTGCACAATACGAGAAACGCAATGTTGCAGAGCTCATTCCGATTTGGGATCCTGACATCTGCATCGAATGCGGTTTGTGTGCACTGGTATGTCCGCATGCGGCAATTCGCACGAAACGATTCGATGCTGGGTTATTGCAGGCCGCGCCGATCGAGCTCCCAGTTCGAGCCGGAAAAGAAGCGGATGAAAGCGGTCACGTTTTAACAATTCAGGTTGCTCCGGAAGATTGCACGGGCTGCGGTGTGTGCGTGGATGTGTGTCCGGCTAGAAGCAAGGAGATTGCGAAACACAAAGCCATCGACATGCTGCCTAAAGCAGATCACCTCGAAAGGGAGACGAAGCGTTTTGAGATTTTTCGGCAGCTGCCCGACGCGGATCGCACCGCGCTCAAGACGGACACGGTCAAAGGCTCGCAATTGCTCTTGCCGCTCTTCGAGTATTCGGGGGCATGTGCGGGTTGTGGCGAGACGCCCTATCTAAAGCTACTCTCCCAGCTGTTTGGCGATCGAGCTGTAATCGCCAATGCGACCGGTTGCTCATCGATTTTTGGCGGTAATCTACCTACCACGCCATGGACCACGAACTCCCAGCAACGGGGGCCCGCTTGGTGCAATTCCCTATTTGAAGACAATGCCGAGTTCGGACTTGGTCTGCGACTAGCATTAGATGGCAAGGCGGCGTACGCCCGCGCCTTGCTTTCCTCCCTAAGAGATCAGGTGGGCCATGAGCTGGCGGATGAAATACTGAATGCCAGCCAGCAGAGCGAAACTGATTACGCAAAACAGAGACAACGGGTCGAGCAGCTGATCGAAAACCTCAGTCCACTTGGCTCCTTGGCTGCTGTGGAACTGGGCGAAGTAGCCGCGAATCTCGTCCGTCGCAGCCAATGGATCGTGGGCGGGGATGGATGGGCCTACGATATCGGCTTCGGAGGACTGGACCATGTCCTATCCTCAGGTCGAGATGTCAACATTCTAGTGCTGGACACGGGCGGATACTCCAACACTGGCGGACAAGCCTCCAAAGCGACTCCGCGCGCTGCCACCGCGAAGTTTGCTTCCGATGGTCGGTCTGTCCATCGCAAAGACCTGGGCATGATCGCTGCCGCTTACGGAAGTGTCTACGTTGCTCAAGTCGCGATCGGAGCCAACCCAGCACAGTGTGTTCGCGCATTTCATGAGGCTGAATCCTATCGCGGCCCATCGTTAATTCTAGCATACAGTAACTGCATAGCTCATGGAATCGACATGACGACTTCGATGTCGCATCAAAAGGATTTGGTCAAGTGCGGCTTTTGGCCGTTGTACCGTTACGACCCTCGCAACGCCCACGACGGCGGACGACCATTCCGGCTCGACAGTCACAAACCTAGTCTGCCGTTCAAAGAGGTTGCCATGCGCGAAGCGAGGTTTGCCATGCTCATGCGCTCCAATCCAGAGCATGCCAAACACTTGATGCACTTGGCGCAGCGCGACATAGACGACACGTGGCACTACTACGAGCAAATGGCGGGAGTGGAACGCGAGTACTCTGACCTGGCCTTCATTTAATCTGATTGGACTGTGCAATGACCATCGATCTTTCTACCCAGTATCTAGGCTTTCGGCTGGATAGTCCGCTCGTCGTTTCGGCTTGCCCTTTGACCGGCAGTGTCGCGTCGTTAATCAAACTGCGCGAGGCGGGCGCAGCTGCCGCAGTTCTGCCGTCGATTTTCGAAGAGCAGATCGAGCACGAGGAGTTGGAGTTGGCCAAAATGCTCGACTTCTGGGCGTTTTCGTCCCCGGAATCAGCCGACTACTTTCCACAACTGGATTGCTATAACACCGGCCCAACCGGCTATTTGGATCTTATCGCTGACGCCAAGAGACATGTGGACATGCCTATCATTGCTAGTCTAAACGGCGCGAGCCTGGCTGGCTGGATTCGCTATGCAGGGCTGATTGAGAAAGCGGGCGCAGATGGGCTCGAATTAAATATCTATCACGTGGTTCACGATCGAACGAAGATCTCGATCATGGTTGACCAGCAGTATGTCGAGTTAATTAAGGCGATTAAGCGGGAAATCAGGATTCCCATTGCTGTCAAGATTGGACCCTATTTCAGCGCGCTACCACACTTCGCCGATGTTTTGGCTAGCGCAGGCGCTGATGCGTTGGTACTTTTCAATCGTTATCTTGCACCGGACGTCGATTTGGACAAGATGCAGTTTGCTCCAGCCTTAGAGTTAAGCACACCCTCAGAATTGAGGCTTGCGCTGCGCTGGATTGCCATTCTGCGCGATAAGCTCCATATTTCCCTAGCGGCTACTGGCGGAGTTCACTCTGCTGAGGATGTGATAAAAGCTCTACTGGTTGGCGCTGATGTCGTCGCTTGTGCCTCTGCCTTATTAACCGGTGGACACCAGGTGCTTACCGAGGTTCGCGAAGGCATTGAGCGGTGGATGCATGAA
>JBGSTP010000134.1:0-6144 GCA_041736515.1 Pirellulaceae bacterium | reverse complement strand
GAGCACGAAAGCAGCTGGCACGCTATTGCTGAGCGGGCAGACAGTGGACGTGGCTGGTGCGTTGAGCAGTGTCGACGGTGATATCCTGCTTGAGTCGGTCGCAGACCTGAGTCTGTCGGCGAACCTGACGAGCGTAACAGGAAACATAGGCCTGGTTGCTGGCCAGGATATAACACAGTCGACGAGCGTACTGAGCGGCCGCAATATATTGTTAGTAGCCGGCGGCGATTTTACACAGAGCGGTAGCCAAGCGTTGGCGACGCAAACTGCGGAGGTTTCAGTCACGGGATCGATAGGCTTGGATGTGCTATCGGCACAGCATGTGTCCTTGGCCGCCGGCGCGGACATTCTGGACAACAATGGAGCAGACACGCTGAATGTGCGTGGTGTTAGCCTGCGTATGGTTGCCGGTGGTAGGATTGGCGGCGCAGACTTGGGCAATGAGTTGGATGCCAACGGCAATGCGCTTGACCTGGAAGTGGGCACAGTGGCCGCCTCAGCAGGAACGGGCATCTATCTGCAGGAGCTAGCCACCGGAGGCAACCTGACGGTCGGCCATGTCGAAGGCTCGACTGCAGTCGCGGTAAGTCGAGTTCGCTTCAACAGTCTGACCACAGATGTCCAAGTTGGCGACACAAACTCGACCGCACCTCAACCTCTGGATGACCTCGAAAGTAGTAACGGCCCTATCAAAGTCACCGTGCGCGGAGGTAACTTGACGATTGAAGATGGTGCCGATGCGGATTCAATTGGCGTTTCCGCAGGAGCGCACGATGTTTTGCTCGCCTCTAGCGCCAGCATGTTTGTGAATGCCGATGTACGGAGCGTGAGCGGTCATATCACACTTCAAGCGGGCGAGCTGTTGGACCTCAATTCGGAAGTGTCGACCGGCGGGACAGGGAGCATGTTCTTCTCCGCGGACGGCATTGAAGTTGGCGAGGCTATAGGTAGCCTCGATGGTGACATACTTTTTCAGGCAAACCAAGACATAATTGTAAATGCTACGATTTCCAGTGATGCAAGTGTCGGGATTAGTGCAGGGCGAGATGTGCAGCAACTTGCAGACATAACCGCTGGTAAAGACGTGTTGATCGAGGCTGGCAATGATTTTGTGCAAACGATGGCTACGTTATCTGCCGGTGAAACGGCGCAAGTCATAGCGACCGGTTCAATTTGGTTGGACGCAATCCATGCGACCCACGTCTCGCTGGATGCCTCGCAAGATATCCTGGATAACAATGGTGGGGACACGCTCAATATCCGCGCTGCGTCTTTGCGTCTAGTGGCAGGAGGAACGATTGGTGGAGCCGATCTGACCAACCAATCGGACTTGAACGCTAACGCGATCGATCTAGAGGTCCATACAGTCGCAGCACAAAGTGGCGGAGGAATTTACCTGCAGGAAATCGCTGCCGGGGGAGATCTGTTGGTTGGGCATGTGGCAGGCTCTGCGTCGGTTCGAATAACACAGGTGCGATTCAATAGCTCGACCAGTATGGTGGTGTTAGGCGATGTAGCGGGGACGGACTTGCGACCGCTGGATGACATAGCGACAGGCAATGGTCCCATCAAGATAGCGGTTCGAGACGGTAGCCTGACAATAGGCGATGGTACCGATGGCGACCTGGTTGGATTGACAGCTGGCACGTCAGCGGTGCAAAGCAGATCGAACGACGTCTTGTTGGTCGCTAGTGATAATTTGATTTTGGATGCTGCTGTGCATAGCAGTTCGGGCAACATGACTCTGCAAGCTGGCAACATTTTGCAGGTCAACTCGGCTATTTCGACGCAGGGTGATGGATCTGTGTTTTTGACTGCGACCGATTTGCTGATCGATTCAACCATTGATGCGGTGAACGGTTCCATACTGCTCGAAGCTACGCGGGACATCTTGACGAATGGGTTAGTCCGCAGCGCGGGTGAGAACGTTGCGCTGTTTGCAGGTCGAAACGTCGAACTGGCTGCCGATGTCTCGGCCAGTGGCAATGTTCTGATTGAAGCGGGAGGTGATTTTGTTCAAGTTGCAGGAGCTGTTGCGGCAGGGCAAGTGGTCCAAGCGGATGTTGGTGCATCGATACGGTTAGACCTGATCGATGCACAGCACATTTCGCTAGTCGCTGGCCAAGATATCACAGATAACAATGGCGCAGATACGCTAAACATTAGAGCCACTTCGCTGCGATTGGTAGCTGGAGGATTCATTGGGGGCTCGGATTTGCCCAATGGGCCCGATGCGAATGGCAATGCGATCGACATAGAAGTTGACGTCGTTGCTGCCGAAAGTCGAGATGGACTCTACCTGCAGCAGCTAGCTACTGGAGGCGACCTTACCATCGGCCATGTGGAGGGGTCCGCGTTTGCGTCGGTGGAACGTGTCCACTTCAACAGTTCGACCAGTACCATCAATGTTGGTGATTTCAGCGCCGTCGATGTACGGCCACTCGATGACTTGACCGCCACAAACGGTCCAATCAAGGTCGTAGTGCGCGCGGGAAACCTAACCGTCAACGATGGTTCCGACGCTGACGGAGTTGGTGTCACTGCTGGAGGAACAGGCGACATTTTGATGGCCGCGGCTGGTGAAATTGTTACCTTTGCACAGGTGATTGTCGACGCAGGTAACGTGACTCTACAGGCTGATCAGGCTATCGACGTCAACGCGGCCGTGATTTCAAACGGCTCGGGTAGCATTTATTTTTCTTCCACGCATGTCAGCGTAGATGGGCCAATTGCCAGTGTCGAGGGTAATGTCCTGTTGATGGTGAGCAACGACATCTTAACTTCCGCAACCATAAGTACCGCTGGTAGTATTGGGTTGGTTGCAGGCGATGACATAGCAACCGCAGCTGATCTGTCGGCTGGAAAAGATCTGCTAATTGACGCAGGAGGGAATTTCTTCCAAGCTCTCAATAACAGTTCTGCTGGACAAACGGCTTGGATTCGTAGCGGTGGTTCGATGCGTCTGAGTAGCGTCTTCGCCCAGCACGTTTCGCTGGAGGCGGGTGACGATATTCTCGATGAGAATCGTGACAACACCGTGAATATACGAGCCGCTAGCCTGCGCATGGTGGCTGAAGGAACGATCGGTCGTGCTGATCTGACGAATTCGGTAGATGCGAACGACAACGCCATCGACATGGAAGTTGGAACGGTGGCTGCTCAGAGCGATGAAGGAATCTATCTGCAGCAGCTCGCGAGCGGCGGCAACCTGAACGTTGGTCATGTGGAGGGGACTGCCGCAGTGGCCGTGACCCAAGTACGATTCAATAGCTCGACCAGTTCCGTAGCTGTGGGCGATAGTAACGCCGTCGATGCGAGACCACTGGATGATCTGCAAACTTCAAATGGTCCAGTGAAAGTTGTTGTCCGCGGAGGTGAGTTGACGATTACCGATGGCGCGGATGGCGATGGTGCTGGCGTGGTGGCAGGAGGAGCTGGCGATATTCTTTTGGCGGCTGCCAACGATTTGGTAACCACAGCTACCGTATCGAGCGGTACTGGTCATGTTACGCTGCGAGCAGGCGATGATCTGCAGGTGGGCGCAGACGTATTCACCGGCGGATTCGGTGGCATCGTTCTGCTTGCCAATAATGCGGATGCTCCCGACGTGATTCCGCCGGATGTGGAAGGAATCAACCTTCGCGGACCGATCCAGGTCATGGATGGAAATGTTTTTATCTCTTCGCTGGGCGATATATTAATTGCGGATAGTGTCGTGTCGTCCAATGGCGATATCGGTGTGTTTGGCGGACAGATACGCCAAGAAGCGTTAGTTTCTGCAGGACACGACCTGCTGATCAACGCAAGCAGCGATTTTCAACAAATTGGCGCATCTGCGCAGGCAGGCAGGAATATGATCATTTCTGCCGTCGGAAATATTTTCGTCGATCGGCTCTTTGCTGAAAACGTCTCACTCGAAGCGGGGCAAAGTATCTTCGACAACAATGGGGCAAATTCACTCAACGTGCAAGCGACCACCCTGCGGCTTTCGGCGGGCTTGTTGGTTGGCAGCGGCGATATTTCGAGTAGCAGCTCAGACGAGAATGCAAACGCAATTGACATCGACGTCGATGTTGTTGCCGCCCAATCAGGTACAGGCATCTACTTACAGCAGCTTGCTGTCGGTGGCAACTTGAGTGTCGACCAGGTCGTAGGCAGCATTTCTTTTTCGCAATTGGAAGTGAATTTCAACAGCTCGACAACGTCTCGGATGTTTGCAGATAGTTACCTGGGTGAGGATTTGCAAACAGGTCAGGGGCCAATCAAAGTTGTAGTGCGAGGCGGTGATCTCGCGATTCATGGAGGAAACTTGGACGCGACGGTTGGCGTCTCAGCCGGCGGCGATGGCGACGTGCTGTTGGCTGCCAGTGGAAATGTCCGAATGGATGCAAATGTGGCGAGTGGAGATGGCCACATCAATATTCGCGCTAGTGGCGACATAGAGTCAGCGGCGTTGGTAAGCACTAACGGATTGGGCACAATTCTGTTTGCCTCGGGTAACGATCAGCGACTAGCGGGTATGATCGCGAACGATGCGGGCGACCTGCTCTTTGAGGTCGGCGGCGACTTCGTGAACACTGCGATTATTTCTAGTCAAACTGGAAATATAGGTATCGTCGTCAATGGCGATCTAGACCACTCAGGCACAATCTCGACGCAGAAAAATGTTCTGATGGACGCGGGGCTCAACGTCAGTATGGGCCAAGGGGAAATTTCTGCTTCAGAGAGTATCCTAGTCAGATCGGGACTTGCGGGATCCGGTGGAACGCAAGTCCTAGGGCTCCTTCAGGGAAGCCATGTGTCTCTGCAAGCCCGCTTGGATATCTTGGACGGGAATGGAGATGCCTTGAATGTACAGGCAGACAACTTGCAGATGTTTGCTGGATCCTCAGCGGGCACCAGTTCGGGTGCACTGGGAGAGCAGAGTAATCCACTTGATTTAGAAGTTGCCAGTATTGCGGCGCGCAGCACGGATGGCATTTACATTCGTCAACTCGCCAATGGCCCCGACTTGACGGTTCAGCACGTAGAGGCCACCACTGCCCAAGTTGCAGTGAATCAAGTGAATTTCAACAGTACGACAACTGGCGTAGTCCGATCAAGTGCGATCGATGCGCTGGATGATTTGGAAACAATTCAGCCCAAAATGGCTGGCGAACGAGCAATCGAACTGGAGGTCCTCAGTGGCAATTTGATCGTCAGGGATGGAAACGATGCGGACGGTCGCGGGGTCTTGGTCGCTCAATCCGGCAGTGTTCTACTTAAGACTACGGACGCTGGAAGCATAGCCATTCAAACCGGAATCGAGACGCGCGGTACAGGATCCAGTGGTGATGTCACGTTAGACTCATTCGGATGGATTGCAGAATTGGCTCGAGATTCTTCCGGTACGACCTCGGATGCAACGGTGATTGCAGACAGCTTGACGATCTTCGCTGGACAGTTCGCACACCTGCACAACACGCTGGTGAACACACTGACAGCGACGGTCCACAGTAATGGATTGCTGGACGGTGTTTGGCAACAGCCTAATGCTCGAGCCAACGACAAAGGCGACGATTTCTTGGACGATCTGGGCGTGGATCGTCAAACGGCGGCGAACGCTGCCGGAGTTATTGTAGAAAACGATCCAACGACAACTGATACTCGGCTGTCTGCCGTGCGGCAGAGTTATGCGGAGGTGGCTGGCCAGTTCCGCTTCGACGACACGTATCAACGCAGTTATGCGTTGTTCCTCCAGAATGCCAAATCGCTCGATGTGCATGCGGTCAGCGCCGGCGCACGGGGAAACAGCGAATCCCCAACGGTCTACATCGAGACGCTGGGGGCAGGCTCGAATTTGACGATATCCGATGCTGTACGGACCTTTAGTTCGCACGAAGTGGAAGGAGGCATCGTGTTGGTCGCTGGGGGACAACTGAACATGAACGGTGTGTTGGCCACTGAAGCTTGGCTGACTGACACTGTGGTGCGGACCCAACAAATTCAGAATGTCGGCAACATGGCGACTACGGACGCACTGGGGCAAGCTGCCGTCGGTTATCTCAATGCAAAGGCATTCCATGGAGGAGATGGTGTTGCGCCCAAAGATCCTTTGCTGACATCAACACAGTTCGTGATTCGCGATCAGAAAGTAGGATTGTC
>JBGSTP010000101.1:0-31514 GCA_041736515.1 Pirellulaceae bacterium | reverse complement strand
GGCGAACAAGGTCCTCGCTGCAGTTAAGCAGCCAAGTTCGTATTCATTGGCGGATTACACAACGGACTTGTTCCGCGTTAAGCCGGCTCCCGATCCCCAACCATTCGGTGCGGATCTCAAATCAATTGGGCCCGCTACGAAATAGCCCAATGAGCTGAAACTTGCCACGCCGTTCGCGTTTAAGGTCTGTAGCGATTGTGCCGCTGTTGCATCAAATCGCCACTAGCAGCAAATTTGCATTCTGTCTTCTCTGACCTACGCTTGAGAAAGTCTTTTTCAAATTTCCTGTAAGGTATCGCTCAGTGGCTGGTAAATCCTAGTGATCGGCCACGCAAACTTCGGTTTTCAAATGGCATTCTGAACCAAGCAGTGGCCGAGTCGATCCGCGGCTTTTTACAAGCATCGTATTTGGAGTCCCAACATGTCCCATCTCATCTGCACCTTGTTGTTTGCTTTCCTGCTCATCATTTGCCCCAGCTTAACCCAGGCTGACGATTACCCCGAGATCATGTTCATTCTTGATTCCTCAGGAAGCATGTCCGATGCCGTAGCTGGCAAACAAAAGCTAATGGCAGCCAAGGAAGTTATGCACGAAATCGTTCCCCAGTTGGACCAGAATATTCGCATTGGCCTGACTGCATACGGTCACCGACGTCCAGGTGATTGTAGTGACATCGAAGTGCTGGTACCTGCCGGTAGCGACGATCGTGCAGAATTGCTTGGGCAAGTGGATCGCTTACAGCCGATCGGCAAGACACCAATTTCTGCAGCGATCATTTCGGTGGCAAACGCGCTCAAATTGAAGGATGCTGAGACCACGATTATTCTGGTCAGCGACGGAATTGAAACCTGTGGTGGCGACCCCTGCCAAGTCGTCGCTCAATTGAAGCAAACCGGCGTAAAGTTCGTTCTGCATGTGGTTGGATTTGACGTTGATGCACAAGCCGCTGCGCAACTGGAATGTACGGCTGGAGCAGGAGGCGGAAAGTATTTTTCGGCGGCGAATGCTGCAGATTTGCTAGATGCGTTGAAGAGCGTTAGCAAGGAGCTGCAAGAAAAAGTCCAGCAGGTTGACCCGGCCAAAATTCACACACGAGCAGTCTCTACCGGCTTGGCAAAATTGCACGTCTCGATGCCAGCTGGCTCGGAAGTGAGCCTGAGCCATATTCGAGTGCAGAATGGGATTACGGGTGAAGTCACTCGCGATATCAGCAAGCCAGCAGCCGACGCTACTTACCCGTTCGCATCCGGAACATACAAGGTGCTACTTGACTTTGCAACGCCCAACTATGGAGCAGCATCTGAAACTCTGTTAGGTATCGTCAAGCTTGCCAAGGGGGAGACGTACGACTTAAAGCTCGGCTCCATTTCGTTTAACGTTGCCCCGAGCTTGGAGAAGTCGATTGCCGTTGAGGAAGTCGTCTTACTCGAGTCAGGCAGTAGCAGCAGAGCCGTAACGGTCCGTGCCAATGGCAACGGACACTATAACTTCAAGCCAAAGCCGGTTGCGGCGGGTGTATACGATGTAGCCATCAAATACAGCGGATCCGAAGGCGAACTTCTGAGCATTGTAGCCAAGCAAATCATCGTTGCGGCAGGCAAAGACACGGTCGTCACCTTGGATGCGGGGATTCAAATTTCTAAGGCAGACGGCGTCGTTGGCTGGGCGTTAGTTCCACTTGCTACGCAAGCAGAGAATCTTCAAGAAGATGGCAGCACCGGGGCGGCAATCGACGCTAGCCTGGCGGTAAAGCACACTGGTTTTGTTGGCTCAAAAGATAAGCTGTGGCGTCCATATGCCGTTCCCGCTGGAAAGTATCGAGTGGATGTTTACTTGGAGGGAATGAACGAACCGCTTGTTGCCGCAGAGGAATTGGTGATTAGCGCTGGCGAGCTCGCGCAATTCAACCTTGGACTGTAGTGCTCGTTTTGCGGCCCGCTTTCGCGTTTGGCAGCGGGCCAGTATTCACAGTCAACTGTGCTAGATAGGTGCCAGATGAGCAATCGCTTCACAATAAGAGTTTCATTTTTATTCGCGCTCGGCGTTCTTGGCTGTAGCGCGGCTGGCGAGGAACCTGGAACCACCCAGACGCCGGAATCCTCGTTGCAGTCGGGATGGAAAGCCGAATCTCTTCAGGCTGCGTCGCCAGGCGCCCAGATAGTTAGTACCGATCCGACCGAGGTTCGAGACACAATCCAAAAACTCAATTTGAAGGTAGGATCAGGTCAACAACCGATTGGAGTTATGGCGGTAACTGTTCGTTTCTCGGCCACCGAAATAAGTGGGTGCTGGACCGATGAATCGTTAGCCACTATTAACATCAAGCTCTACGAGTCTGGGAAATTGATTTGGGGAGTGAGTCAGAATGCCAGCCTACTTCATAGTATGGGACACAAGTGTACCACTAACTCAGACGCGGGACCGATGGTTACGGACGCCGGTTCCGTGAAGTGTTATGCCTTAGGCTATCGCGAGGTTAGTGGCGGCATTACGATGATGCTCGAAGCGACAGACGTGACTCATTGGACGTTGCTCAGTGGTGGAGAAGTTGGCTCAACCAGCATGCTGGGAATGTACTTTCCTCAGTTGCTGGGAGACACAGTGACTGGCGGTTTGACCGGTTTCAGTATGACAAAGGAACAAATCGCGGAACTGCAGCATCTTACCTTCAAGATAGACACTTCTGGCACAGGGGCTCGAGTCAAGGGCCACGCTGCGGTCTTGCTTGAACTCAGTGGTGGGAAGACTACCGACACTTTCAGGCGGAAGTATCGAGACGTTTTTAACAAAGAATTGTTTCCCGAATCCGAAATCGATCCTCAGTTCCAAGATTAACCTATAGCAGAAACGACAATGCAAGTATCAAATTCAAAGCTGACTTGGCTGTCTATCGGAGCCAGCATTGGTGGACTAGTGGGTTTGGCAGCTGCAAGTTGGAACATCGAGAATTCGACATACGTCAGTCCGCTACCGCCCGCAGCGTTGACGCTGGTTAGCATCGCTTATGTCACGCTTACGACCCTAGTCTTCGTCGTGCTCGGCGGAGTTTTGGGCGTTGCCATCTTGCGCATAAAGAACTGCATTAAGTTGGGGCACTGGCAGCCTCTGATAAGAAAAGCGGCACTCTACGCTATCGTAAGTCCAGTCTTGCCGCTGCTTCGGGGCGATGTCGACACCCAAACCGTGATACAGGTTGCATGTCTCGGAGCATTCGTCGGACTCATCGCAGCGGCGCTAAATCAAAGCTATGCGCAAACCAACAACACTCCGCCACAAACGCTGCCACCAGCCTAACGATCTCAAGTGTCGCTATCTATAGTCAACGGCCTGGATTCGATTTGACCGCTGCATCAGTTGTTCATCACGTTCAACTAAATCAACTACCAACGATTAGCTTGGAGTATCCCTTGAGTTTCTCGAGGACTCCGGGGCGGCGAAAGTTCCTGCTGAATTTTAAAGCAATGATAGTCGCGTCATCGGCGTCGAGTGAGTCGGAGTAACGGTCCACTTTTCGCAACAGTTCATGCCCCAACTCCATGGGCGTACCGCTCACGTCCAAAGCACAGACGATTTCTCTTAGTCCATGCTCACCCAGTTGTTGGCCACTGCCGTCGGCCGCTTCTGTGAGGGCATCGGTGTAGAGCAGCAGCCAATCGTCTGCGCAAACATTTAGCGTGAAGTGCTGGTAGGTCGAGTCATCGACTATACCGAGAGGGAAGTTGCTTGCGGCTTCTGGGGAGTCAAGTAATGAATCATCCAGGAAGGCCCACTCACGGTGGGCGCTCGTATAGAACAATGGCCGCGGGTGGCCAGCATTGGTAAGCAAGAGCTTGCGTTTGTGACTCAGGAAGGTGGCAACTATCGCCGTTGCGAAACGACCCTCGGACTCGTAGCGACTGAACTCGTTGTTGATTTCCGCAACCAGTCGCCCTTGCTGTTTTACGTTCATGAATCGACGCAAGAGCTCGCGCAATGCTCTGGACGTTGACGCGACGAGCTCTCCGTGTCCTGCAACATCGGCCAATACCAATCGCGTAACAATCCCACCGACGCACAACGATAAGTAGTGAACATCTCCGCCTGACGCTTGCCCGCGATAGGGTTGACTGTAGATCCACCCATCCATTCCCGGTGAAGAAACGACGTTTTCAATCGATTTACTGCCGCTCCATATCTCCATACACTGCAGCACTTGGTTCTCGGCGGACTTCGTATCTGGACTTTGTTGAGCCATACTGCACCCAAGTTGCGCGTTGATAATAAACAAAGCAACATCGCTGAAAAGCACAGCGATGTTGCGGACTTCTTACGGATGAAGTTACCAATCTAGATCTTGTCGCAGCTCACTACTTCTTGGCCTCCATCGTCATCTTCGCAGAATCCATTGCGTGGCGCACCAGGGCATCTTTGGCAACTGCCTTGACCATTGCGGGATCTGTAGCCATTGACTCGCTCTTCATCAACAAGCTCTCGTCAGCGATCATGCTCGCCATCGAAGAACTTTGCATTTTTTTGGCTTGCTTCTCGACCATCGACATCACTTCAGGATCTTTCATGAGCGACTGGATTAGAGATTCTCTCGCTACCATTGCGGCCATCGCTTCCCCAGCCATTATCTCTTTTCTAGATTCCATTATTGAAGCTTCATTCATCATTGGGCTCATCATCTTTTTGGCACCAGCGGGTGCCTTCTTCGCCATCGCCATCTTTTGCGCTGCCAAATGTCGCGCAACTAGCTCTTGGAAGAGAATAGCAAGCTCATTGCTATCTGCAACCAGCTTTTCGCCAGCCATCTTCACTTTGCTATCGTCCATCATAGCAGGCTTGCTTGGTTCAGACGCCATGGTAGTCTTTTGCATCATCGCCATGGTTTTCTCGTCGTGCATCATGTCGTGCATAAGCATCTCTTTAGCCATCATCGACGGGATCATCGACTTGTCACCCATCATCGCTTTTTCAGCCGCCATCATCATTCCAGGCTCCATCATCTTACTTTTGGCTGTCTTCGTTTCCATGGCGGGTTTGGCCATTCCTTTTTCTTGCGCCTGAGTTTGGACTACCAATAGCGAGCTTGTCAAAACACCGAGTGCGAGTAGACGTTTCATAGATTGTTCTTCTGTCTGTAGGTGAGGTAACGCGAGCAAAGTTGCTCTTCTCGAGAGATTCTACGAACCGCTCTTCACGTTAACGCAACGTTCGTGTATCGATTCGGTAAAATATCGTGAGCCGGCCAGCTGTTGGGAATCTACTGGTTCGTGGGAAGCTCGAACCAAAATCTGGCTTTGCCATCTGCAAAGCGAGAGCCGACGGTTCCACGATGTGCTTCGACAAGCCCTTTGATGATCGCCAGACCTAGCCCCGTTCCGCCAAAGTCGCGAGATCGCGAAACATCGCCGCGTTGAAATCGCTCAAAAAGTAGATTTGAGTCTATCGGCTGCGGTCCAATTAGATCATTCTCAATTTCGAACCGTACGCCGTTGGGCGATTGGCGGAGCAAAACAAATACACTTCCACCCGTCGGTGCGTAACGCAGTGCATTCTCGAGTAGATTCGTCAACACCTGCGTCAATTTTTCCTCGTCTGCCTCAACTACAACACTTGACAAAGACTGGGACACCGTAAGCTGCTTCTCTGAGAACCGAAGCTCGAATGATCGTAGGTTGTGTTTGACAATCTCGGAGAGTTCGACGGGTGCGGTGCGCAAGTTGGTTTTAGCCATATCCGCTCGCGCCAGTTGCAGTAACTCCTCGACCAATCTAACTAACCGCAACGTCTCTTCGTGAAGCGACTCAAACACGTCTTGGTTAGGCGCAATCACATTATCTCTTAGTCCTTCCATGTAGCCACGTATATTCGTGAGAGGCGTTCTCAGCTCATGTGCTATATCGACGACAAAATCCCGCCGAAACTTCTCCGCCAACTGCAAATGGTCCGCCATCTTGTTAAAAACCATTGACAAGCCATCAATTTCGCCGCATCCCTTTATGGTTACCCGATGGCTGTAGTCGCCTTCGGAGATTCTTGCAGCCGAATTCATGATCTGCGAAATTGGCTTGAGCAGGCGATAGTTCAGCCACATACTTAACACGGAAGAAATCACAAATCCGGCAGAGCCCGCGATCAACAAAAAGCGATCGACTGAGTGCAAAAAAAGCGAGTGCACTTCCGTCGGATTGATGTTGTACCTCTCCATTAGAGACATGAAGTACGAGCTGGCCAGCCAATGAACCGCCACAGCAATGAGTAGCATCATCACCAACAGTCCTGTTGAATTGATGAGTAGCAGTTTCCAAATCAGCCTTATGGGCATATGCATTGGGCTACCTCTGAGCATCAGCAAAACGATAGCCAATTCCGCGCACAGTATGGATGTAGGTTGGGGCGCCCGGGTTGTCTCCGATCTTTTGACGCAATTTCCCTATGTGAACATCAATCACTCGATCCACGACCAGTTCGCCGTCAGGATAGAGTTTGTCCAACAACTCATGTCTCAGAAAGACTCGCCCTGGATGTTCAATCAAAGTTTACAGAAGTGTGAACTCGATTGGTGTCAGCGAGAGCGGCATTTCATTGAGCGCGAACCGCCGCTTTTCGCTGTCAAATTTCAGCGACCCATGCGAGACGGACAATTTGTCTGCTCGCGATTTCCGGTCGCCCACATCCGTGTTGGTCATGCTCGCGCGGCGAAGATGTGCCTTGATGCGAGCTACCAGCTCGCGAGGACTAAAGGGCTTGGCAATGTAGTCGTCGCCGCCGATTCCGAGTCCCAACACTTTGTCAATTTCGTCGTCGCGTGCGGTCAAGAATACGATTGGAACGCTTGAAATTTTGCGAATTGAAGTGCAAACGTCCAATCCGTTCATTCTCGGGAGCATGATGTCCAATAGGACGAGGGAGGGAGCGTGTACTTCGAAAAGTGTCATGGCTCGTTTGCCATCATTGGCAATGACAGAAACAATCGATTCCTTTTCCAGGTAGTTGGCGATGAGTTGAGCCGTTTTGGAGTCGTCTTCTGCAATTAGGACAACAGTTTTTTCTTTGACGTTCATAGATAAGTTGGATCTACGAGCTCAATTGGGCTGGGAACATGCAGGTCCGGCGTACCAGGAATCGCCGTTTCGCTTCGAACAAAGGATACTACAAAAGTCGGTTGGACAGTCGGGCTGGGGCCGCGAATCGAAGAATCTTTACCGAATCATTGCGCAGTCGTGTCCAAAACTTGACAGCAACCCGGTACGCTTATCGGTGGTTCGGAACAGGCTTGCTGACTACTTGCAAGATTTTTTTGCCGGGCAACTCGTTCCGCCGCAATGCAACTCTTGCTGAAGGACTTCGAACAATGCCCGATGCTGCCAAAGATTCGATTACGCCCCCAGAGTTGTACTTCCATCGCCGCGGGATAATGAAGGCTGCTATCGCAGCAGGTAGCGTACTTGCAACTGCGAGTACTTATCGTTGGTTCAATCGCACGTCGACGCCCATGGCGGACGCGGCTGCTTTGGACGACCTCGCTCCCGCGAATTTTACCGAGGCAGAGCGACTGCAGAATGGCTACCTAGTCAGCGAAGAATGGACGCCTGAGCGCAGTATTTTGACTTACAACAATTTCTACGAGTTTACTACATCCAAAGAGGGTGTGGCCGAAGCGGCAATGAACTTCAAGGTCGACAGTTGGAAATTGGAAGTCGGCGGACTAGTTCAGCAGCCAAAGACGTTCAACCTGGCAGAGTTGAGAGCGATTAGTCCCCTGGAGGAGCGAGTCTATCGAATGCGATGCGTGGAAGCTTGGTCTATGGTCATACCGTGGGCAGGCTTTCCTTTGTCGCGTTTACTTGAGATTGTTCAACCAACCGGCGATGCTAAGTATGTTGCGTTCGAGACGCTATTCGATCCGGTGCAAATGCCTGGCCAAAAGACCGACGTACTCGATTGGCCGTATGTCGAAGGGTTGAGAATGGACGAGGCCATGAATCCACTCACTTTGCTGGCGATGGGGCTATACGGCAAGGAGCTGCCGCCTCAGGATGGCGCGCCCATTCGCCTCGTGACGCCCTGGAAGTACAGTTTCAAGGGAATCAAATCGATCGTAAGAATTACGCTAACCGCCATGGAACCTCCGACAAGTTGGAATCGGTATGCGCCCAGGGAGTACGGCTTTTATGCGAACGTGAATCCAACCGTCGATCATCCACGCTGGAGTCAGGCTACCGAGCAGCGTATCGGTGAAGCTGGACGTCGCAAGACGCTCATGTTTAATGGCTACGAGGACCAGGTCGCGTCGATGTACCAAGGAATGGACTTGAACGTTCACTTTTGATCTTCATTATTCTGGCGCGGGCAAAGAATGTAAATTATGCAGGATCTGAAATTCTACCGGTTCCTTGTAGTTATTAATGGTTGTATTCCGCTGCTAATCCTGGCGTGGGACGCATGGAACGACCAGTTGGGTGCGAACGCTGCGAACAGAGCACTACACATCACTGGCATTCTATCTTTGCTGTTCTTGTTTCTATCATTGGTTATCACGCCACTCCGCAGCTTTACAGGCTGGAACAGCCTGATCGCAACCCGACGAGCCCTGGGGCTGTTTGGATTTGCCTATGCATCTATTCACCTCGCGATCTACGTGCTCCTGGACCGTGCTGGCAGCATTACCAGTGCCTTGGACGAAATTGGTAGTCGCCGGTACTTGCAAGTTGGTGCTGCTGCGATCTTGCTGATGGTCCCTCTTGCGGCGACTTCGACCAATGCCATGATTGTGTGGCTAGGACCTCGACGTTGGAAGCAGCTCCATCGGCTTGCCTACCCAATCGCCATTCTCGCTGTGGCACATTACTACTTGCTGGTAAAGTCAGATGTCCGCCAGCCGCTTGCGTTTGCCGCCGTGCTCTCTCCATTGCTTGGCATTCGCGCATATAACCAGTACCGTGGGCGCAGAAAACAGCAGCCTGCACGACGCGTGTCGCTTCGCGCTCAGCCCGCCGCAATCGGGACCCATTTCTGGAAAGGACAATTAGAAGTCACCAAAATTTTTCAGGAGACTTACAATGTAAAGACCTTTCGTTTTCAGCCCATCGCGGGAGGTGAATTACCGTTTCGCTATCAGCCCGGGCAGTACCTGAATATCCAACTACCAGTCGATGGAAAAGTCGTTCGCCGCTCCTACACCATCGCGTCGTCACCAACAAACACTAGCTACTGCGAAATATCAGTGAAACGCGAGGATTTAGGACTAGGTTCACGCTTCCTTCATGACCGTGTGTCGGAAGGGGCTATACTCGATATAGCCGCACCTGCGGGAAGGTTTGTATTTGAAGAGTCCAAGCACTCTGCGGTAACTTTGATTGCAGGCGGCGTGGGGGTCACACCGTTAATGTCTCTCGCTCGTAGCCTGACGGAAAGATCTTGGCCGGGAGATATCTACTTTGTCTTTGTTGCGCGAAGCCCCTGCGACATCATTTTTCGCGACGAGCTCCAGCGCATGGCCGAGCGGTTCCCGAATCTCCACCTCCACATCACGCTGACCGATGTAAAGCCTGAGGATAATTGGCAGGGTGCAACCGGCAGGTTAACCGAACAGGTATTGCAAAATGTCGTGCCAACGATTGTCCAGCACCCTGCTCATGTCTGCGGGCCCGGTCCCATGATGGACGGAACCTGTGAGCTGTTGCGGAAAATTGGTGTGCCGGATGATCTCATCTTTACCGAGGCCTTTGTGTCGCCATTGTCGACCCATGGAACCGTCGAGTCTAGCCAGACGATCACCGACGAGGACCAAGTGGCAACGGAGTCCGTAATCGAGTTCTCCCAATCGCGCATCGTGACAACTTCGAACTCGCTTACTTCAGTACTCGAGGCTGCAGAAGCAACAGGCGTGGAAATTCCCTGGGAGTGCCGTTCTGGAATTTGTGGGCAATGCAAAGTAAGGCTGCTGCAGGGGAGCGTGCGGATGGACGTCGAGGATGCGTTGAACGCCAAGGAAAAAGACAGCGGTTTCATTCTTGCATGCCAAGCACACCCCAAATCGCCTTTGATCGTTGATGCATAGAGTTTGTATTCAATTGGTAGAGCACCCGGCTCCATCACGATCACCCTGTCGCTCAGATTCAGCAGTTCCCAAAGTTCGCAGATGACGTCGCTCGTTGCGATTGACCTCCGACTCATAAGCATAGCTTTATTCTTAGCGGGAAGTACGTTGGGCTAGCACAACCTGAGTCTCAACCCATTGCTGGACTATTGATTTCAGAGCGGCTTTTTTTTGTAGGAAGTCGGCGAGGCTGGTAAACGTGATCGAAGCCCGGTCGACAGACGCCCACTGCAACAATTTTTTAGGATCCTTGATAGTTTGCCTCAGTTTGGCGTCGCTCCGGACCTTTGCACCGTGATGCAACACCAAAACGATTCCCATCTTTGCTCGCAAGTGAAATGTGGCGAACCAACCGTCGCAGTAGAAGCTAGGAGCGTTCCATTTGATCCCCTCGCTGATTCGGCGATCGGCTTTTAGTATTGTTGTGCGCATGCCTTCGATTACTGGCTTGAGCGGATGTTCAAGTGACTGCAACGCCCTTGTGACGGCCTCCGGGTCATTAACCTCTGCCCCACCGTTGGCGACAGTAGCGGACAATTTTCTCTTAAGTTTCGCCGAAGCAAGTTTTGCTGCGGCCTTCGCTGTATCCTGCTTAACTCGCAGTGCTACAATTCTTCTGATCAAACCGATTGGCATCGGTTCATTGAGAGGAAATTGCAGATTTCCTTTTTTTCCGGCGTAGGGTGCAACTGCCTTTTCAATCGCTTTGTCGCCTGTCACAGGAGGATATAGACCGATGTGCTTCTTCCATGCGGCGAAGTACACCAGAACTCCATTCATTTTGAATGCAGGCATTTTGTAGCTGATAGCTTCGATTGCCTCCGGTGCAGCATCACGGATCGCTTGGCGTACTTGGCGCAATGCTTGCTGCACTTCTTGCGGAAACTGCGAAATGTATGTGCTGACAAGATCGTTCGACTGGGATGTAGATTTCGACATTCCGCAAATCCTTTCCGTTACAGCCTCGGAGATTGATACCGGTTTCTCAAAACTATTTTTTTTAGGCTAGTTGAGATGTCGCTGCAATCAGCCTTGACCAATAATTGGAACCGCCGGGTCCATCCAAAGTACGCCCCACCCATGCCCGTCTGGGTCGTAGAAGCCATGCTGGTACATAAAGCCATAGTCCTCCGGCTCATGCGCCTGTGTGCCACCTGCCGCGAGAGCTTTGGTAATCAGTTCATCCACCGCGGAGCGACTTTCACACGACAGACTCAGTAGCACATGGCAGACCTTGGTCGGATCGGCGATCTCCTTTGGAGTGCACGTCTTGAACTTGGCGTGTGTGAGTAACATCACAAAGATTGTGTCACTGATGACGATGCTGGCTGCAGTCTCGTCTGAGAACTGGGCAGACTGACTGTAGCCTAGCGCCTCGTAGAACCGCAGCGAGTTCTTCAGATCCGTGACGGGCAAGTTGACGAAAATCTTGGCTAACATGATGTTTCCTAAGAGTGTGCGGAAGCAGCGTTTTAATGAACGGGTGAGTATTCAGTCGTTAGTCGAACGAGAATCCCGCAAAACGACAACTCTGGCAAATTACTCTCTAGAATTCAGATCGCAGTCTTTGGGGCAGGAATTGCTGTCGGACCGGGCAGATTTTTGACAGACGTTGCGGCAGACAACCTGGCTTTTCCGTTTCACGGCTCACGCTTCAGTGCAACAGGTGCACCCGCCAAGATTGTTCAATTTGTTCCAGCGAAGGATGGCTGAAGATCTATCGTGCACTTCGTTGCAGAAACCCACCCATAGCTCGCGTACTCAATGAATAAGTTCGAAGTGTTTTTGAGTGCAAGTGACTTCGCTGTAGCGGTGCATCGCGAGATCAAGGAAAGTACGGCAACAAGGTTTTTCGTGTCCTCATCGCTTCCGGTCGCACTGTCTATCCACTCAATCCGACAGCCATGGAAGTCGAAGGCTATTCCGCGTTTGCCAAGATTATGAAACTACCCATTGTTCCAGGGTCATTGTCGAGCGTTACACCGCCGCACGCGACGCTCGAGATTATCCAACACGCGATCACTACAGGCGTCAAGAAAATTTGGATGCAACCTGGAGCAGAAGATCCCCGTGCCTGCCATGCCGCTAGAGAGGCGGGACTCAAGGTCATCGACGACGGAAGCTGTATCCTAGTGTTGCTTGCCCGTAAGAATCGTTTAGATCAAAATTGCTGCTCCAGTCAGCCGCGGATCCCCAGCGTGGATCCAACAATCCATGTTTTGACAACAATTTCGACACGCCTGGTTCGTAGCCCGCTTTGCCGATGCATCAAATTGCCGCAACAAGGCGCGGATTAGTGACAAGTCAGTCGGAGGCCTCTACAATCGATGCTGCACTCAGTCTATCAATCTCCAACTAAGCCGTATTGTCGACCAGTGGATTTGTATGCAACCTCAGCGTAATTTGCTTGTCTGCGTGGTAGCTTGGATTCTGTTTTGGTGCCATTTCGGCCTGCTGCGTGGTGCTTCGGCACAAGACAACGGGAAGACGGCAGCAGAAACTGAAGTCGCGCGAGGCGAAAACTATCTCGTCTATGCATGCCGCAAGACTGAGCTGCAGGACTATTTGCTTGGCTCAAGCAGCAAGCATCGTCGCGACGAACTCAAAGCCTGTATACTCGTCGACGGACAATCATTGTTCACACCGCAAGGTCTACTGGACCCAAGCAGAATGGACTGGGATAAGCTGTCAACTGAAATTCGAAACCTGAGAGTTGACGAGCGGAGCGTGGCAATGTTTCACGCGCTAGATTGCGGTCCCGGAGATTTCCGTGTGCTGAATTGGCTGTTTGTGGGCTTCGGTCGGAGTAGCTGTGGATTTAACCATGTCTACTGGAGAAGTAGTTCCCATCAGGGAGATTTTTGGGAGCGTATCCAGCTGAGCGAAGGCTTGGCACATCCTGAGATAACGAGGGACGAAACTCCCGTAGGAAATGAGCTAGTGCAAGTGTATCCTGTGCGAACATTCCTAAGCCGTTTCAATAGTGACAACGCGGATTGCGTGGTGCGAATTGTTCCTCAATTAATTCGACAGCAACACGTTGAATTGCGTGGGGCAATTCGAACTTCGATGCAGACATTCGTTCCTATGATTGAAGTCGCAAACAAGAAGAAGCTGCTCGTACTTGCGAACTACCACAAAGACGCTCGCGCCACCGTCGATTGGCTCCGAGAGGAAGGATTTGCCGAGTTGGCAGACAAGCTCGGGTACGGGGAAGTCACCGGCCAATTTGCCGAGTACGCCGTCCTGTTAAAGAACGACAACTAGCTCAGCCAGTTGGCCTGGATTTTTCAATCGACCTAGACGCCAGGAATGCAAAATGTCCGACCAGACTGAGGAAAAGAGGGCTGAGGAAAGTTTCCGACCAGCGTGTCCGGTATGTGGCGGATTTCTAGTTGAGATCCGTGCAAAACTTCAGTGTTCGCGGTGCCACACCATTTGTGAAACTTGTTGCGAAGGCGGCCGTGGCTAGCATCAACCGGCTAGTACAGTCTGGGTCCAGACCGTTCCTGTGCGTGGACTAACTGGCTAATAGCAGTCCATTTTCGCTGAATTCATTCTGCTGGATGTGGATTGCCAGTGACTCAATTCGCTGCGCAGCATCTTGTCATTGGAAGCGGCAAGCAGACAGAGAAGTTGCGCAGGTCTAGTCGCGGAGCGACTGCAGGTGTTAGCGTGGAATGCAACCGCAGGTATTCGTTAGCCTACGTATCATGTTCGTCGTAGTCACCATCGACGGCGTAAAGGTCGATCGCGGCTGCGATGAAGGGATTGAGCGCGGTACCATACCCTGGGACTCGCGTTCAGGCTAACGCCCGTGCTTTCGGCACTCAGACGAAAATGTGGAACTTAAATTCGGGCATGCGGTGGTCAATCACCCGTATTGTGTCCACCTATAATGGCTACGCCTGGCGGGCAAACCCAACGTGAACCTAATTGTTAGTGTGGCCGCAGCATTAGGTTCCTTCGACAATTAGGCCTCGATAGATGGCGCCACGTTGCCTATGACTCGCAGCATTTTGGTATGCCGGGCTGTCATACCAGTGCCGAGCCGCTTCAACACTGGGAAACTCAGCAATGACCACGCCTTCAACGTCAGGCCCCTCAAGTGTTATATGGAGACCATATGCAGAAAGAACTTTGATTGGTACACCTTCCAATGTTGATGCAACCTTGGCCCAGTACGCTTCGAGTTCGGCGCGGTCGATTGTTTGTTCGCGTAGAAAGATCACATATGCAGGCATCTCGTTCTCCTAAGTGTAGTTCGGATTAAATGAATGAGTGGCAGGATTGAATGCTCAAAGGCCACCGCTCGCGTGGATGATTTCACCGGTCAACCAACCTGAGTCTTCTGAGGCTAGAAAGGCTACGACTCTGGCTATATCGAGCGGTGTGCCCAGGCGCCCCAGCGGCGTCATGCTGACAAGTGTCTTTTCAATTTCGCTTCCCACGCCGTACAAGCCCGCCTCCGTAGTGCCTTCGCTAAGGGTGGCGCCTGGATTAACCGAATTGACTCGTATGCCTCGCACAGACAGCTCTTTGGCGAGCACTCCTGTGATGGCGTCCAGGCCGCTTTTGCTGGCAGCGTAGATTGAGAATTGGGGTGGCAACGATCGAGAAGCGGCTGAGCCAATGTTGACAATGCTTCCCCCACGTGGCCCGAAGTGCTTGAGCGACTCTCGAATTGTCAACAGCGGACCAAGTAGATTAATGCTTATTTCTCGATGGAACTCAGCCTCGGTTACTTCGGAGATGGGCATCGCCCGATATACGCCGGCATTGTTGACCAGAATGTCAATTGATCCGAATGCAGTTACCGCTTGATCGAACAAGCGGGCTACATCTACTGAATTCGACACGTCAGCTTGAATCGCAATTGCCTGACCGCCCCTGGCAGCGATCGTGCGAACAACCACTTTTGCCGCACCTTCATCAGACGCGTAGTTCACAATTACCGACGCCCCGTGAGCGGCTAGCTCAAGAGCGATACCCGCCCCAATTCCCTTGGATGCACCAGTCACCAAGGCTATTCTTGACTTCAGTTTAGACATGATCTGTCCTCCTATGACTTTTGACACCATCAGAGAAGGACTGTGACAAAACTTTCGCCGCTTATTTCAATTCAAATGTAAAGTATCGCGAATGTTTCGCTGCTCGAGCATCTTTCGCAACCAAGGAATTTGATCTTGGGGTTCGAGGAACGGATGATCGCGAAAGAACGCTGCGTACTGCTGATCCAAGATGTCTTCGATCTGTGTATAAGTGTCAGTGGCTATACTCCGAATCTTAATGACATGCAGTGACGAAAAGATCAAGTTAGTTGGGTCAACATGGCCTGCTTGAATGAAACCTCTTGTCTTCTTGTGACACCGACATGGGTTGGTGGTATTGATCAGGCCACACTGATTGTTCATAAACTGGTGTAAATCGCGACGTGCCCTAGAAAGCGATTGGCGAAAGTTTTCTGGAGACATTTCCAGGATCTCGCTACCGACAGAGTCGCTGACACCAAACATCTCCGCTAGAACGAAAACAAGCCGCTGCCTACGATCCAGACACAGCAGCATTCCCGTCGTACACGCGATCTTGGCTTCCTCAACCAGCAGCGGAACTTCGACAGGTACCGTTTTGGGATCTGGTAGATCTAGATCAGGAGTGCAGTTAATTGCGTCTGCATAGGCTGAGAATGTCTGACATCCCTTTTCGCCTCCGCGACTCTTCATATTCAGAACATGATTCGCGGTGATTCGATAGAGCCAAGTTCGGAACTTGCTTTCTTCGTTGAACGTACTAAGCCGAGTGACAGTCTTGATCAACACCTCCTGAGTGACTTCTTCAGCATCATGCGGATGAAACACCATGCGTAGGGCAACATTATAAATCCAGGCTTGATGACGAAGGATCAATTTTTCTAATGCAGGTTGGCTGCCGTTCTTTGCTTGCTCAATTAGCTCGAGGTCGGTAGATTCATCGACAGTTTCGGAGAACGGATTGTACATTGCGAGGCTTTCCAAAGGCGATATCATCTTCTTCATTCGCGAACGATCGTACTCTCCTTGGACACTGAAATTGGCCAACTGTGACAGTCGTCTTCCGAAATATGTTTGAGTTTCTCTTGAAGTTTGTGTTCGCGGTTGCTTGCTCTCAAGAGTGGTACTTACAATACAGGAAACACATCGCGGAAGTCTTAGCGAGAGCGAGATGATTCTGAGAAGCATAATCGCCACAGTTGTGATGTCGACACCTCTGCTGCTTGGATGTAGCGAAGAGAGCAAGTTTCAAGCGTCAGCCAACAATGATCAAGGAAAAAACGCTCGTAGGAGCGAGCCCTTGCAGACGAGTAATGCTAATATGCAATCATTCGCACCATCGACCATCAGAACAGAGCCGCGCAACGAGCGTGGATTCGCGAAGATTTCGACTCGTAAAGACGAAGTTTATTATGAGGGGATCGTTGATGCACAGGGCGACGAAGTCGTGCCGCTCAGTTCCCGGTTGCTGGTTAACGACATAACTGGCGCTCTAGCCTTAATTCAGTTCGAACGCAAATTCTTGTTCGTCCCTCTAGACGCTGGTTCTTACTCTGAAGGTGACTTCGCGAGTGTCGTTGGATTTCAATATGCACAACCACATCGATGCGGACTGGCCTTGGTTTGTGTCAATGACTCGTGGTTCTACATCAACTCTGAATGCCAAAGGGCGTTCGAGGCTAGTTTTCAGTTCGCTGAGTCGTTTCATCAAAATCGCGCTTTGGTCATGTTGGATGACAAGTATAGAATTCTTGAAACGGATGGAAATATTGTTGCTGAGTTGAATTACGATCAAGTCAGCCCGCAAAGTGATTGGTGCTGGCAAGTAATCAATAAGAAGAACGGAAAGTACAAGAGTGGTTTCGTGGATCTCGATGGAAATCAGATTACGGATCTAATATTCGACAATGTTGGCTACTATGATCCGGAGGTCAAGAGAATTCGAGTTTACATGGACGAACGTTTCGGATTCGTCGATGAGCGCGCCAAGTTAGTCATTCCTTTGAAGTACGAGTACGCCAGACCGTTCGACCGTGGTACAGCGAGGGTAACTCTCGACGGCCGTACCTTTCTCATCGATCCCAGTGGGAACGAAGTGCCTGAGTAGTCGCGAACGCAATGACTGTTGTTTTCCAGAGAAGGCGAACCGGGACGTGGTAGGTAAAGAATTTTGGCAGGTTGAATTGCTGGTTGGAATGGGGCCGCTTGTGCTCGGCGCGGACGAGCAAGCGATTCAGACAGCGCTCATCGATCTTGGAGTCGACACTTCGCAACCTACACTGAACAGCACTGAAAACACAACGCTTCTATCTCTCAACACGCGACTGACGTTTTCACAAACGACTCCTAGGATTCTTACGCAAGTCGAAGTTAGCGACGCGCGTCTTCGCTTTGCGACGCTTTCCGTCATAGGCAAGCGTGCTCACGAAATTATCGGGATTTTCAAAATCTCTCGCAAAGAAACTCTTTGGACTCTCGGTAGCTCATCGATGCAGTTGAATGCAGAACCGTACTGCGGAAACATGTCGCCCGACCTGAGTCGCGAACTGCTGTCACGAGGTACGCTTTGGATCAAAAAATATGGTTTGGGACTGACGCTGCGGGAAGGATTAGTGGCAACCGTTCACTTATGTGATCTCACGCATGTTCCTCGAAATGGGGTCGGCCGATGGACAAAAGAACAGCAAATGCTTTCGGAAGTTAGTGAAGTTGTTATTCCAACAAAGGAACCGACTCGGAACTCGCTATGGTCGGCAGCCAGCAGATTATTTAACTTCACTTTTGTCCTTTTGTTGGGCCTGTTGGTCTGGTGGGCTGTCTTTGTACAGCGAGAGTGGGATGAATTAGCAGATGTGCCAGCCGTCATCGTCGGATTAGCACCTGCGCCACCACATCCTTTACCGGACAAAATTGCGATTCAGTTTGTGGATTCGAATGGAGTTCAGCGGCTTGCGACTCTCGGGGTCAATCATTTCGAGAAGGCTCCAAAGATGGGCGAAGAAGTGAGAGTTCGCTTCCTGCGCGAATCGCCCGAGCATGTACTTGGTCCTGTAGCATCTCGCGACATCGGTTTCGCCATGTCCTTACCCTACGGCGTCGTGATTTTGCTGGCCTACTCCCTCCTTCAACTGCTTCTTCAACGAGACAACTGGCTGCTGTCGCAGTTATTGCGACGAAGCAGGAGATGACGGCTTCTCCGGGCTTTAGTTTGTCGAAACCAGCTCCTAGAAAACGAGAGACAAGGGGCGAGGATTATGCTCAGCGGCGCAGCAAGTTTGGAACTGCTTCTTGAAAGCGGTTCTGTATTGAAGCTACTTCTTCGGAAAGAAGCTGCTTTGGATGGCGCCGATGAAACTCAAAGTGCCAAGTGCGACGCAAAACCAAGCGATGGCCATGCGCCAGGTGGGAGGTGGTTCAGCAAGTGACAGCGATGGTTGTTGACTTCGCATGAACTCGCCGACAACGGTATAGTCACTTTCGCGATCCCAGCCGATTCTGGCACCATCGCTGCCAAAAAATTCCAGGTGCTTCTGACTGCGGCGACGGCGATCCTCTTTCGCGGAATCGTGACGACCATCACGCACAGCATCGTCTACACGGTATTCACTGACACCTTCGATCGTCTTCGTGAAAAATTGTTGCCCAGCGAAAAGATTAAAAGCAGTTATCCGAAACAATTGATCTCCGGTCCGCTCTATGAGCAGTCTCGGTTCAGTGCCCAGAATCAGGCCCGACATTAAAATCGCAACTGAGATTACACTCAGTATAAGAAAAGCGGCCAAGCGTCCGCCGAGCGAGTTTTGAGGTTGCAAAGTCCTCGTCACGGAGGAATCATCTCCTAGAATTAGGGACTTACCGGCAACTTTCGATACGACTCTAAGAATTCCTGACGTTCGGAATTATTGAGCCTCGAGAATTTGGTCACGTTAAAGAATACTGCGACATTGGCCTTCTCTGATTCGTCAGGCACGTCTTCAGCTTGAAAGTCTCCAAAGAGCCGCTCAGCATTAACGTTCACGTTAGGAAGTGCGTACTTAAAACGAATATTTTGAATCGTCATGTCTGAGCTCTCATTTATCTTTCCCTTCAGACGCACTAGGTCTCCGACGCCGATCACCTCCGACTCTCTGAAGGGTAGAATCACCTTGACGCTCTTCCCCAGCAGCGGGTCTGCACTTTGAAAATCGACTGGCAATTCTGGGGAGCTAAGTAGTACGCTCACTTGCTGCTTTTTGCCAAACAGAGGTCCGCGCTCCACTCCCTCTACAAGGAAGTGGACACTGAGCGGCAAGCCTTTAACACTCGCAAGAAACTCATACTTGGCAGACGTATATTCTTTTTTCTTTTCGAAATCTGAAGCCTGGCTGTCAAGGATTTTCCTAATTCGAAGTGCACCTCGGTTAATCGCGGAATGCAAAACGGCCAAACTTTCCGCCGACTCCTGGTCAAATCCCACCAGGACTGACGCGTCATAGAATACATCACCAGGTATCGCACGCTGAATCATCGAAACGCAGTATTCAGCATCAACCTGCGATAGCTTGTCAATTGCAACGCGTACAATTGTTCCGTCCGACTTCAGCAGTTGTACCCAGTTTTTTAGCTCATTTACAGTCAGCAACGTTGCAGAAGTCTCGTGGCCCCCAAGTGAACGCCAAACACGTTCACTTTCATTAGGAACCAGGATCTTCGGGCGCCTGTCATCTATCTTCGGGCGCCTGTCCTCTGGCTCTCTCACATGAGAAATTGGTGGGGCAGGAACTGCCTGACTTGGCGGTGTCAAGTCGATTTTCTTTTCCTCGCGGGGTTGTTCAACCTGAGACTCTTCGAAACTAGTTGCCGCGCTCCTGTCAAACCGCTTGCCAAGCTTAGGTTCTGACGCGATTGAGCTAGAAGTTTGCGGGGTAAAGTATTCTTCAAGAAATGGGTAAGCGACCCATATAACTCCAAGCATCACCGCAGCGCCCAAAGTGAATAGCGCCCCTGTCGCAAAAGAGTGAAACAAATTGTTTTCTTTTTGCACGCGGTCACTCCAGCGATTGGTAAACAACAGCCATTGGTATGGTGTCGGATTTTACGGAAATGACTCGGTTAGTCAACTCGGAGAGATGCTTACAACGGCCGGTAACGATACTAGCCTGGAAATGCGGCGAACGACCTCAAGTTGCTTCTTTCCAAGCGACCGAAACACAGCATGCTTTGCTGTACCGGAGCCCTGCGTTTTAACTACCTGCTCGTTCAATGAGACGACTGGAGGTCCCGGCTAGGGGATCGATTCTCGAAATTGCTAAATAATTACTCCACCATTGAATCAATGCTGCGTTCTCGCGCGTAGTTTGCTAACAAGGTGCAGTAATCGCCCGTAGTTTCTTGCCAGCCCGCACGCCTAATAGGTTCCCGGGGGAACTTGCCAATCAGGTTGTAGACTGAACTCGAAACGCAACTAACAGGTACGGCGGATACCTCGGCTTTCGGGGTTTGGGGTGAGAAGATGGACTTGCGCAAGTGCGTTCAACAAACAACCGAGTACGGTTATCGATCCGTGTCTAGTAGGCTTGGTATCGCAGGCGCGGGCATAGGCTGTGTCAGCGAACTGGTTAGAAGTCTTCGACTATTTGGCTCGACCAAAGTGTCGAATCCAGACCAGAAGTACTATGAGCGTCATTACTTGCTTGTACTAGATAGACGTAGTGACGATGGATATTCTCTAGTCTTAACTCGATGCCTGCGACGGAGTTTGTTATCAGAATCGCCTGCAGCTGCGTTTACCCGCGGCTAACTATCGGTTGTGCGTCCATGCGACAATTGCCAGTTCTGAACGATAAATCTTCGCATTGCCTCCTCTGCTTGCAGTGGTTCATCAGGTGCAAGAAAACCCAGGTTCATCCAATACCGTCGGCGCTTACGGCCGTTGCGCCACAGGCCATCTAGAACGATGTCCCGTCCAGAGTTGGTTACTTCGTAGCGCCGAACGCGTTCTAGATCGAATGATTTGATCCCGATTTGTTTCTCGACCATAGACTGCGTTCCCCACGTGCAGCCGCCAAGTACAATTGCACGACGCGATGTAACCGCGTAGACCGTGTCCCGAAGCATTTTTCGATAGCGAAAAGGAGCAGCGACTTCGGCGGACATTTCACTCCACAGCAAGCCATATACGGGCTTGCCCAGCCAGACAACCGATTCACCTTCTTCAAGGTAGGGCTCTATCGCTGACCATGCGCAGTGGCCACGATCGAAAATTGGCAAGCTCAGCAATTTTGGGGACTGTCTGACTGTTTCGCCCTTGAGAGCCAGAAACAGTTCCTCTGCATGGTGGAGTATGCCTAAATGGAGCTTTATGCTATCGCCATCGCGAAAGAGCACTGATCGCGAGCTGCCCGCTTCTCCTTGTCGCGACAGCGCACGCTTAGCGGATACCTTTACTACGTCGCTAGCCAACCGCTGTCGAAGAATCGATGAAAACGCAGTTCGATACTCCAAGCAGCGGCCATCCCAGCGGAATGAGCGGACGCTGCCTACCCAATAATTCAGGACCGCGAAGTAGAAGACAACGATGCAAAACACCAGAGATACAAAACCAAGTCCTAGGAAGACAACGGGATTCGCTACCAGGTTTTTTGGTGCAATGCCGATCGCCAAGCTCAAAGATGCTGGAACCGCAACAGCTACAAGGAGAGATGTCACACAGCACTGATAAACGAGGACTGAGGCGAGCTGCCTTCGCCCAATGAATCCTTCGATGTGTTGACCATCAGCTGTGTCATAACGTTTCAGTTCAGCAATCAATTCACGACCACCACTCAGGTGCTTGAGTGGCAGGGACAGCGTTGTCCCGTCAATTAACCAAAGGCTTGCTTCGAGATCTTGGCCGACCAAATACTGGACGCTTGCAATTTCGTCTAGTGTGATTCTTCGAGCGCCATGTGCCAATCGCACAAACTCAAGAGTTCCGTCACCTAGACGGAAACGCGTAACAACGCCAATCAGATGAATCGCAATTGCAACTAAACTGGATGCGGATATTAGCAGCGAGAATCCAGCCGAAATGAAACTCCCTCGAAAATTGCTCGCCACCGACCAGAGTGCAATTACGACTGAAATAATGAAGAATACAACTGGACGTGCATGGGCTGTGACGAATGACACCCAGGATATTCGTCCGTCCATAGCGAGTAGAGTGCAAGAATCGCATTGAGAAGTAGTTTTCTCCAATCTTCAGCTCTCATTATCAGAGGGAAAAAACAGCCACTGAGCGATGGATTATAGCATTCCCTTCCCTTCGCTCCTAAGCATTTGTTGACGACGACAAATGCCTAGTCGAGCTGCCAGTTTTCGCGAAAAAAGAGAGTCTAGACCTACGAATCGCTGCTTAGACTGGGAATTCGTACTGTTCGCAACGTGCACGCAGCCAATCGCTCAACGCTGGTTGTTCTCTCGAAATCCGAGAAAAATTGACTAGCAGGCACGCGTTTCCGTGAACCTATCCGTACTTCGCGTGCGACTAGATGCTCAACATCAGTGTGCCGATTTCAATAACATCCGGATGAGTAATGAAACCAACTGGAGCAGCTTACTTGTATCGGCGAAATACTCGCAGCTCGATTTCGGGAAGGCTGGGTTGGTTGGCTAACATGCCGGAGACGATTCTCAGCTCATCGGCTTTTAAATGGTATATAAAAGTGCCCCCAACCTCTGCGCTGCTGTCGAGATATGTCGTCAACACTTTCGCACCGCCGCTTCGTGACAGTTCGAAGCGACCAGATCTGCCACGCATCACGAGATCACGATCATCAACCCACTCCGTTTTGTTATCGTTACCAATAAACTCGACGCGCATCCGCTCCGCAATCTTGCCTTCCTTCCATAGCTCACCACGCCACTTTCCTTGCAAGAGCTTGAGATCGCTGGTGAGCTCTGAGTCATTTTGGGTGACGTTGCTTGAATCCACGCGGCCCGTGTCAATGATCGACTGAAGGCCTGACAACAAACTCGAGCTTACGTTTCCGGAGTCCAATAGTTTGTCCATGGCTGAGCGAAGGCGTCTTAAGTCCGGTTGAGACGGTGGAGCTGAGTGCTCCTTTTGCAGGGCTAGGTATCTTTCTAGTTGGGCTGCGGCTTCTTCGGTTCGTTCGGCGCCGATTAAGGCTGCCGCGTACTGTGGCAGCAGCGGAATCGTCCGCTGCAGATTTTCTGACGTGGCCAGACCTTGCAACAGGTCTCCGTAGAGGCTGGCCGTGAGCGATGGACTATTGCCACTTGCTTCCAGCAATTGAATGCGAAGATTGCAAAGAGCCAGAAAAGTTGGATCGGAGACACCTAAGTCGCTCTTGGCCCGGTCATAGATGTCAGCAGTAAGTTGGAGTGCTGACTCCAGCTGTTGGTGCTGGGCTAACCACGCAGCATGCCATGCAGTGTATTGCGACTGGCTCAATACAGCTTGCGCTTCCTTTCCGCTGGATCTGAGGTCATCGATCTCGGCACGCCAACCATCGGCGAGTCGCTGTGCATCGGATTCAGGAAGAAGCATCGACGCGCCCGCGGCGGTAGCCGTGCGAATCGCTTGCCGTTCACGCGATTCGGCTTGAGATTTTAGCTCGAACGCCGTCTTCGCAGCATACCCCGTGGCGATAATTCCAATCAGCAAGGTGAAGAGCACTGCGGAGGTAGCTGCCAGCAATCCTCGGTTGCGTCGGGCGAATTTTCGAAGCAAATAGAGTCGACTGGGCGGCGTTGCCTCAACCGGTTCATCATTCAGGTATCTCTCGATATCGGCGGCCAGCTGACTAGCGGTGGGATACCTTCGGCTACGATCTTTGTCGATTGCCTTCAATACGATCCAATCCAATTCGCCTCGCAACAGGGAGCTCCACTGTGATTTGTCTTTGAGCTGTAGAAGCGATCCTGGAGAACCATCAACATGGAGCGAAGAGACCAAGACCGAAGGTCTGGAGGGCTCTTCCTCCAGAATCATCCGTTGAACTTCCGCCCACGCAGCTGTCGATAGCCGCTTGGGATCAATTGGTGTGCGTCCTGTTAGCATTTCATATAACAGCACACCGAGCGAGTAGATATCGGTTCTTGTGTCGACATCCACTCCAGATTGCTCGGCCTGTTCAGGACTCATGTAGAGCGGTGTGCCCAGCAGTTGTCGAAATTCAGTAAACAACGTCTTGTCAGTAAGCGGTCCGCTAGTAGCCTTCGCAATTCCAAAATCGATCACTTTCACAACTGGTTTATCATCGCAAATGGTCACCAGCACATTGCTCGGTTTGATATCCCGATGGATGATGCCCTTTTGGTGAGCATGCTCAACTGCGCTACAGACATCTTGAAAAAGTCCCAAACGTTCGCGAAGTGCCAGTCGTCGTTGATCACAGAACTTGGTGATGGGTTCACCGCGCACCAGCTCCATAACAAAAAACGGACGGCCCGAACTTGCACTACCAGCATCAATGACTCGGGCGATGTGTGGATGATCCATGACGGCCAACGCTTGCCGCTCGGATTCGAATCGAGCAATGACTTGCTTGGAATCCATACCTGGTTTGATGATCTTCAATGCTACTCGCCGGCGGATCGGGGCGTCCTGTTGCGCCATGTAGACAGTGCCAAAACCTCCTTCGCCGATCTGCTCCAACAACTTGTAGGACCCGAAGACCGCACCTGGCTGATCGGTTCCATTATCGTGAAATTTGGTCTCGTCAAATGGACGAGAATTTTCAGCGGACAGATTAAGAAATTGCCCGGCCTGCTGGTGCGCCGTGAGCAAACTGCGAACATCAGCGAGTAATTTGGGGTCATTGCCACATACTCGTGACAACTCCGACTCGAGCTTACTTCCGCTCAGGTCGGAGAGCTTTTCGAAGATGTCGGAAGGTCGCAGCTTCATTTTGCATCAACGTCTTTTTCAGACGCACTTTCTACCGACTTCAGCAACGCACCAAACATCGAGGTTGATCCTCCTGCAAGTATTAATTGGAGGATGGGAATCAACACATCAAAAATCTTACGGTCTTTGCTGGCAAAGGCGGGCGCGACGATTGGCAAAAGTATTGCAAACCCCCAAAGAGCCATGTTTGTCATCCGCACTTTTCGCAATTGTTTTTCGATCATACTGTGTATTCCAATTATTGGACGGGTTGAGTTTGGCAGGTGCGCCGAACGAAATCGGTTTGCATGTCGTCGGCAGACACTGGCAATTGACAGGAGCTGGCGACTTTCCGTCGATCAGGTTAGGATCGCGCCTGGCGGGGCATCGAATAAGCAGCCAGTTCCCGGAATAACCAAGCTCTAGCGAAGTGCCATCGTCGATCAACTGTGCGTGGAGCGATTTGAAGCAACTCGGCAATCTGATCAATGCTCAATCCTGCAAAGAACCGCAGCCGAACAACTCGGCCAACATCAGGCTCCTGCTGCTCTAAGCGACAGAGAGCTTCATCGAGCGCCAAAACTTCTTCGGAATTTTCCATGGCTGCCACGTCCGCGAGATTCACCGCCTCGCGGATGCTCTTGCCACCTCGTTTTTGGCGACCTTTGGACTTTGCATGATCTACCAAGATTTGCCGCATGGCTTCGGCTGCGGCTGCAAAAAAGTGGGCTTCACCGGCCCAAGGTGTGCTGCGCGGTCCGACCAATTTCAAGAATGCTTCGTGCACAAGGGCAGTTGGTTGAAGCGTATGGTCTCGTCTCTCGAACTGCATGCGTTGGGCAGCTAATGCTCGAAGCTGGTTGTATACCAATGGCAGAAGGTCTCGCGCAGCTTGCTGGTTGCCCGCCGCCGCAGAACGCATGAGAAGAGTCGCATTGACCTGGTTTTCTAAATTGCTGCTCATGCTATCCATTTTAACTGCAAAAGAACTCAAAGCGGACACGCAGCAAGAATCTTCGAACTGGGGGCTGCGCCAACTAGCTCAAGCGTAAGTATTGTAGAATACGATTAGCGCTTGGCCCGGACCACATTATTGACCTTCATTGTAAAAACAAGTAAAAGAGGAGTCGGATGGAGATGAACGAGAATGAATGGAGAATCGTCGAAAAGGCAGTATCACTGTAATTGAATTTAGGGCAGTTCTGAGCTGGGAGAGTGAATGACAAGCGACCCGAAACGTGAAGTTCACTTTGGAATCCTGGCGCTGCAATTTGGATTCATCAGTCGCGAACAGTTTCTAGCAGCCGCCAAACTGTGGCTTCCGGACGAGTCTCCGCCGCTGGATGAATTGCTGAGGGTGCAGAACGCACTTGCTGAAGAGGACCGGAAAATTCTTTGGGCCATGATCGATCGGCTTATTGAGAATCACAACTCCGATGTCTCTAAAAGCTTGGTTTCGCTGAGCTCGCTTCTTTCAGATTCGGTATTGGCCATTGTTAACGAAATGGTGTTGGCCATTCCTCCAGAGATTGGGGCCACCCTTTCACTCGTTATCGACGGACGCGGCAACGGCGCAGAGACAGTTGAGTTATCTCTGCCTGAAGTGACCACGCATGCTGGTCCAATGAGGCAGCGTGGTTCGCGATTCCGTATACTTCGTCCTCATGCACGTGGCGGTCTTGGCGAGATCTCTGTCGCGGAAGATGTCGAACTGCATCGCGAGATTGCACTCAAAGAGATCCAAGCGCGTTATGCCGATGATCCGATGAGTCGATTGAGATTCGTACTAGAAGCAGAAGTCACTGGTGGTCTGGAGCATCCGGGTATTGTTCCGGTGTATGGTCTTGGGCAACATGAAGATGGACGCCCTTTTTATGCAATGCGTTTCATTCACGGCGACAGCCTGCAGGATGCAATTGCAGCTTTTCACTCCCCAAGGCTAGCTGTGTCGGCCGAGAATGTTGTCGTCAACAAGTCGGAGAAGGCCAACCACAATTTGCAATTGCGTAAGCTGCTGGGCCGTTTCATCGACGTCTGCATGGCAATCAGCTACGCGCACTCGCGCGGTGTATTACATCGCGATTTGAAACCCGGTAACGTGATGTTGGGCAAGTACGGCGAAACGCTTGTCGTTGATTGGGGATTGGCAAAAGTCTTGGGCGGCAACGATGCGGAGACTTCCGGTGGCACGAAGTTATTGCAGCCCGCTTCGGGTAGTGGAATAACGCCGACCATTATGGGCAGCGCTGTTGGCACCCCCGCCTATATGCCGCCGGAACAGGCGGCTGGTAACCTGGACGATCTTGGACCAGCCAGCGATGTTTACAGTCTAGGAGCCACTCTGTATCACCTGCTGACCGGCCTCGCACCGTTTCGCGGAAGGGATTTAGCCACTACTTTGGTTAATGTGCGAAGCGGCAAGTTCCCGCGGCCCCGCGAAGCTTGTCCGCAAGTTCCACTTCCGTTGGAAGCAGTTTGCCTAAAAGCAATGGCTCTGCGACCGGAGGACCGTTACGCATCGCCCTCAGATCTTGCTGAGGAGGTCGAGCGCTTTCTAGCCGACGAGCCCGTATCTGCGCATCGGGATTCGTTTCTCATTCGGTTGCGGCGTTGGTCGCGAAAGCACCCTAGGTCAATTGCCGCGCTCGCTGCAACGCTGCTGGTCGGTTTGACGAGTAGCCTGGTCATCGCCGTAGTTGTTGCGGGCAAAAATCAGCAGTTAGCCATCAAGAACAATGAGTT
Source organism: Pirellulaceae bacterium (assembly GCA_041736515.1). Lineage (GTDB taxonomy): Bacteria > Planctomycetota > Planctomycetia > Pirellulales > Pirellulaceae > Aureliella. Next base: position 3,783 of record JBGSTP010000101.1, on the reverse strand, counting down.
GGCAGAGGCTAATAACGCCGAGCGATTGGCAAAGGAGTTTGCCGAACTCAAACAGATGGAGTCGGAAACCGCAACCAACTATATGGTCGACGCCTTTCGTAAAGCGGATCCTTCGGAGGACGGCTTGGAGACGAAGGTCGTAGATGTCATCGATCAAGCCGTTGAGGCGTTGGAGATTGAATTTGCAGACGATTCACTGCTGAAGGCCAAGTTGCTCAATGCGTTCGGACAAACTTATCGTGGCATCGGCTTGCCGCACGAGTTTTTGGCGACCATGCAGAAGGCGTTTGACCTGCGGCGCGCGCAACTGGGCGAGAATCATGAAGATACATTGACCAGTATGTCTCAACTCGCTTCGGCACACGAGGAAGTTGGTGACATTGCTACTGCGCTAAAAATACACCAGGATTGCTTTGCTCGCTTACAGGCTAGCCTGGGAGAGAATCACACGAAGAGCCTTTCGGCGATGAATAACCTGGGTCTCGTACTCGACCAGGCTGGCAACACGGAAGAAGCACTGAGGCTACTTCAAGAGTGTCTCGACAAGAAGCGCGACGTTTTGGGAGCAAGCGATCCTTCAACGTTGACGACATGGAACAACCTAGCGACATGTTACGTTTCAGCAGGAGATTTCACCGCTGCGCTTGAAATTCAGAAGCAGTGCCTGGAGCTAACGATCGCGGCTTTGGGCGAGAAACATGTTGACTCGTTGACTGCCATGCATAACTTGGCACTTACGTTCAAACGTAGCGGGGACTTGGACGAGTCGATTCGGCTCAACGAAATCTGCTTGCAAACTAGGATGGAGATCCTTGGAGAGGAACATCCGCACACGTTATCGACCATGAACAACTTAGCCGTCGCTTATAAAACAAGTGGCTTCCACGAAAAAGCGCTGCCACTGTACGAGAGAAGCTATGAAGCAAAGCAGAGAAAACTGGGCGACGATCATCCAAGCACACTATCTTCATTGAACAATCTTGCCCTTATTTTCAGGTCCACGGGAGACGTGCAAAAGGCGCTTTCGTTATCCCAACAGTGCTGGGAGCGAAGTTCGGCTGTCAGGGGAGCAGACCATCCTAGCACGTTGCTTTACTTGAATAATTTGGCAGTTGCTCATAGTTTCGCCGGACAACCGGAGCAGTCTCTGCCGCTGGTCGAAAAATGTCTTGAGCTGACACTAAACAAGCTTGGTGAAACTCACCCCCAAACTCTGCTAGCCATGAACAATCTGGCTAGCGAATATCGGAAGCAGGGCCAAGTCGATAAGTCGCTGCAAATGCATTTACGATGTCTTGATCTGAGGGAAACTAATCTTGGCAAAGATCATCCCGATACGCTCGACACCCTCAATGAACTGGCCTACGACTATAAAACATTGGGCGAAATAGCTAAGGCAATCCCGTACTATCTACAATGCCTAGAACTGCGTCGTACGAAGCTTGGCGAAGAGCATCCCCAAACAATTGATTCCCTAAATAATTTGGCAATCGCGTACGATGCTGCGAATGAGCTGGAATTAGCTTTGCCTCTGTACGAGGAGAGTCAGAGGAAGTATCTATCGAAGTTCGGAGAAAGCCACAGCTTCACATTGACATCTCTGGACAATTTGGGAAATGCTTTTCGCAAGTCCGGAAGAATCGCGGATTCCCTTCGCACGCACCAACAGTGCCTTGAAGGCCGACGAAAAGCACTCGGAGCGGATCATCAAGATACGCTGCGGTCCATCGATAACTTGACCAAGAGCTACGTAGCAAACGAACAAACGAGTTTGGGGATTGCTCTCATCAATGAATACCTGGGGACGCGTAGGGAACGCGGTCTCGATGACAATGCCGGTCTAGCTAACTTCCTGGCGAATATCTCTCTTACTCTCTGCGATGCAAAAGAGTTTTCTGAGGCTGAACGGCATCTACGGCGATGCTTTCAGATTCGGGAACGCGAGGAACCCGATAACTGGCGGATTTTCTACACGCGTTTGGCACTTGGCAGCGTAATCCTTGAGCAGGACCGACAGCAGCAACTCAGCGAGGCACAGAGTACCGCGAGAATAGCTGAAGCCAAGCAGTTCTTGTTAGATGGATATGCGGGTTTGATGCAGCGCCGAGCTTCTATGACGCTGCCCTTGAAGGAGCGTGTAGCCGAAACCCTCGAGCAGCTAATTCAGCTTTTTGAAGCCTCGCAACAGACTGCAACAGCCGAGCTATGGCGCAGCAAGTTGAGTGAATGGAAGTCCCCAGCCCCCCACTAGTTATCCGCTCATCGTCCGTCATTCACCTTCGAATGCATTGGTGACGAAACAGAGTGTCGAATGGTTGCCTGTTACAGCCAGATAGGGGGCAGGCCATAGGCCAGCGGGCCTGTTTGGATTTTGCGGGATACAAACGGGAAGTATACGCTAAAGTTGAGGCCCATAGCAGATTTCGCAGCCAAAACATGTTAGGCTAATCGGACAGCGCCACATTAGGCCCGAAAAGCAGCTCGAAGCGCCAGCGAGTTGGTCATAAGCGTGCGCATTTCTTGGGTTTTTCTAATTTACAAGCAAGCCACTCGCTGGCGTGTCGAACTGGTATTGCCAAAGTTTTAGCTAAGTGGCGCTGTACAACTAATGTCCTCCGAAAATCAAGGTAACGAAGTCTGGAGGCGATCCAGGCCTGCTTAATGAAACAAGTAAAGTATCAAGCGTCTGTTAATTATCGCATTTAGTACTTGGTTGGTGTTTTCAGCCTCGCTAATTTAGAATTATGCTATCTCTGCACGTCAGTGCTTGTCACGTATCAGCCTACCCTCATTTAGCTCACCATCCGAACATGACCCGAACACATTTTTTTGCGGCACTTCGCCTGTTTTTTCTTGTTTGTCTATCGTCGTCGATAACTGAAATTCCAGCGATAGAGCCAACGGAAGGCTCGACCTGGAGTCAGTTTCGAGGCGAAAATAGCTCTGGGAGTGTGGCAACGTGCGACGTGCCGTTACCCTGGACTTCATCGGATGTTGCCTGGGAAGTGAAGTTGCCTGGTGTTGGCAATTGTTCGCCAGTATTTTACGGAAATAAAGTGTTCTTGATGAGCGCTGATCGGGATACAGCGGAACGCTACTTATTGGCATTTAATCTCAAGACGGGAGAAAAGTTGTGGCAGAAGAACATCGCTTCGAAACCCTATCGCTTGCATGCGCGTAGCAGTTATGCGTCTGGCTCCCCCTGTGTAAATGACAAAGCGGTTTATTTTGCGTGGGCAACCCCCGAACGCGTTTCCCTGGTTGCTTTCAGTCATGACGGCGAGGAGCTTTGGGGCGGAGAGAAAGACTTGGGAGCCTACGTTAGCCAACACGGCTTTGGTGCCTCTCCGGTGCTGTTTGGTAAGACTTTGGTTTTGTTCAATAGTCAACAAGCAGAGGAACTTCCGCCTGGGGCGCAACCGGGATTGAGCCGCGTTATGGCGTTCAACAGCGAAACAGGCGAAATGATCTGGGAAACTCCACGAACGACAACCAGAGCCTGCTATGGTATTCCGACACTTTTTAAAGACGAGTCCGGCACTGATGCGTTGTTGTTTGCTAACACAGGCGATGGCATGTTTGCATTGGCCCTGGAAACCGGAAAGCCGCTTTGGAATTCCAAAGTATTCGGCAAACGCTGCGTTTCCTGTCCCATTGTTGTTGGGGATCTCGCTATAGGCACAGAGGGATCTGGCGGCGGTGGAAATATCTTGTTCGGTGTGAGTTTGACCGGTGCACACGAGACAAAATTTAAAGTCGATCGTTCTGCTCCCTATGTGCCAA
>JBGSTP010000028.1:0-22740 GCA_041736515.1 Pirellulaceae bacterium | reverse complement strand
TAAATCGCATGACAATAGTTTCCTTTTGTGGAGAAATTGGGGTTTTCAATATTCCAAGGTCTACCACGTTTCTAAAGGACAGTCACCACGATGGTGCAGTTTCTCCTTTAGTCGAAGCTTTTCATGTTTTCGGCCTACGATAAATGTGAACACACGCTCTAATGTTTATCAAGGCAAGTCTTAGATAGCTGTTCAATTTCTGCTGCGAGCATGTGTTCAGGAATGCCAATAGGTGACCCATCGGGATGCACGCCAACGTCAAACATTCGCATGGCTCGCAAGATACGGCACAGGTCAGCTGGCAGGAAGAAGGGCTGGTCGCCAAATGATTCGTCGAGAATTGCAAACGTCAGCTCCAAATTCGCTTGAGGCTGACCGCCAATTTCTACGAGTCCTTCGACAATTGCTCCATCTTCTTGGCGACTGAGCAGCTTTGCCGTCAATCGCAATTGATCTCCAGGCCCAGCGATGCGATGGAACACCGCCTTGCTAACTTTGGCTAGCACGACACGCTGTTGGAACTCTTCCATTTGACTGAGAAGAAGCCCGCCGGTCTGCGCCATTCCCTCGATAATGAGAGAATGGGGATAGTGTGGAAAACCCGGCAAGTAATTGTCCAGGGGCTCATCGGACAATGTAACGTTCTTAATCGAGACCGCTTCTTGGCCAACGACGAATTTTTCGAAGCGATCGATCCAGAACCAGCGCATGACTAGAGTTTTCTTTCGACATAGCGGCACAGGTCATTGACGGTCAGCAAGTTTCCGAAATCTTGCACGCGTGGATTGCTTTCGAATCGCGTCAGATCAGCCCAAGGTAGCCGATTTTTCAGCTCGGAGATGCCCTGTTCGGTGACCTTACCATCCTTAACGTACTCTGCGTTGGTTAAAATATCGTCGGGGAACAACTCTTCGCGCGGTATATTAATGCCAAACGCCTTCTCGAGCTTGAAGACAATGTCGAGGAAGTCGATCGACTCGGCGCCCAAATCGCCAACCATTGTCGCTTCCGGAGTCACTTCATCTTCTTCGACTCCCAAAGCGTCCATAAGAGCCGCTTGCACTTTCTCGAAAACCTCTTCTGAACTCGCCATTGTCTTTAATCCTGTCTGATGTGGTTACTTTTCTGCCGACACGCTGCGGTGCCGTCCTTGCCGGGGACACTGCTCCTGCGATTGGAATCGCGCGTAGCCTGGTCGCTGCAAAGCGGGAAATTATAGCTATCTTACCGGCGCACAATAGCGGTCCCGAGGAGTTGTTCGGTCAATTGCTTGACGTAGCTTGCCGCAAGCCGATCGACAATATCGGGCTGTCCGTCGGCGTTGGATTGGCAGTCCAATACCAACCGTCCCGAAACTGCCGTCGAATCGCCCTTGCGGCCAGACGCCTTCAGCAAATACCGCGAATCCTCCTGCTTAATAATCTCTGCCTCGATCGTCAATGTATCGCCAGGCTGCATGAAGTCCGCAAACTTGACGTTTTTTGCTTCGCGAAGCAACACCAAACCGGACCGATATTGCTCAGTTGCGCGTACTAATATCGCCGCGGCCTGATAGAGGGCCTCCAGCATCAACACCCCCGGCATTACCGGGAATCTGGGGAAATGGTCCGCCAAGTAGTCTTCGCTAGCCAGTAGGGTTCGTTGCGCCTCAATTCGCTTGCCAGGCTCAAGCAGGGTGATTTGGTCAATTTGGTTAAACCGCAATGAAGTAGCTTTCTCAATGGTATCAGGAGGCTCGCAGAACCGCTCAGCGAATTTCACCGGGTGTGTCAAGGCTTCTTAGGCGGAAATTTCTCGATGCCTGAGGTTAGGTTTAACCAGTTTGGCTTGCCGTCTCAACGGGACCGTAGGCGTATTGGCCGAAGATTTGACATCAATTCCATAAAACTTGCCGCAAATATACGCGTTTCTCGGTGGAGTTTTTTACCTAAAAAGCCTAAAAGTGTATTCTTAGGTAAGTGAACGTTGCACTGCGGCGACTTTGCCCATGTAGAATAATAGAGGTGCCAGCAAAAAGTCCGCAAGAGCAACCGAGTTGTGTTGGATCCATGGGATTGGAGATACGCATGCGCGCCGAGACAAATAATTGCTGTACCCGTTTTCGACATTACTCAGCAACTTTCCCATTTTTTACATGAGTATTCCTAGTGCGATGTGTAGGATAGGGGCTCTATTGCTTTTGGGGGTGCTGGCGAGTTCAGGCTGGGCTTCCCCGCAACAGCCGTCTACGCCGGCTGTCAGCGATGAACTGAAGAAAACGGCCAGTTGGAACTGGCCAGATGTTGCAATCTATGAACAGCAAATCTTGAGCTACTTGGAGCAACAGAGTTCCGTAGACGGTTTGCAGCAAAAAGTTGAAAAATTTTGGCAGGCCACGCAGGCCGCTCAGCGCGGCCCGGATCTTCTGGACCGACTGTTGGATGTTGCTGGCCTCATTGACCCTAGGATAGCCGAAGTCAATTTAAGGCTAAGATCGCCCGAAAGCGAACCGGTTTACCCGGGCGAACTGACTTGGCTAACCAGCGACGTGCCTGGATGGTTGCAGGATACGATTCGTTTGGCTTGCGGACGCGCATTTGGTCAGCGTCGATTATACGACGAGTCGTTGGAGACGCTTGCGGGACTCGAGTTGCCAGCCGTTTGCGACCCTTCGACGCTACTCTTTTACCGTGCCGCGGCTCAACATCACTTGTTGAAGAAGGACGAGTGTTTAGCCAACGTGCGTTTGCTCTTGGAACGCGAAAGCGAATTACCAAATCGCTTCGAAAAACTTGCCAGTCTAATGGAAGCGGACATAAGTCCCTTGGCAGAGGATTCGCTCGACGAAGTCGCTCGGTTGATGCAGGACGTTGAACGGCGGTTGGATCTTGGTCGAGCTGGTACTCGAGTGCGCGATGAAGAGCAGCAAATTGTCGACAAGCTCGACAAGCTCATCGACAAAATCGAGGAGCAAATGAAGCAACAACAACAGCAGCAGCAACAGCAGCAGTCCGGCTCGCCTTCACCGGCACAAATGCAGCCGATGGAAGACAGCCAAATTGCTGGAGGTAGTGGCCCCGGCGACGTAGATCGCCGAGACAACGGCGAACGGGCAGGATGGGGAAATCTTCCGCCCGCCCAGCGGCAGGAATCGCTGCAGCGACTTACCGAAGAGCTCCCCAGCCATTACCGCGAGGTCATCGAAGGCTATTTTCGGCAATTAGCGAAAGAAAGATCCGCAAGCAAATAGCTGCGGAATTCATTGAAAGCCAGTGTTTTTTTCTGCAGGAGCGCTGAGAAGAATAGGCCAATCAGCTTCCGCCGACGCTACTTCGTAGGATCCACGACTCGTATTGGTGGACTAACTTCGCGAACCGATACCAAATTCTTGGGATGGATTTGGCAAGAATCTCGAATGGCGGTCGAATGGCAAATAAACTTCACTACCGCGAACCTTGGACGCTGGCATGCAAAACAGAGAGATTCTGCTCTCCATCGAGAATCTACATTACCAGTATGGAAAACGCGTGGCGGTGGAGTCGGTTTCGCTGAACGTGGCCAAGGGTGAGTGTTTTGGCTTGCTCGGTCCCAATGGTGCTGGCAAGACCACCACCATTTCTTGCATAGCGGGCCTGTTGTCGCAGTGGTCGGGATCGATGACTTTTCGATCGAACGAGTTTCGGCCAGCAAGTGTGGCGTCAGATCGTGGGTTGTTGGGGTTCGTTCCCCAAGAATTGGCAATCTATCCCAATTTGACGGCCGAAGAAAATCTGCGATTCTTCGCCAAGCTTTGTGGCGTTGCGAATGCTCAACTCCAGACTACCATTGAACGCAATTTGCAAATGGCTGGATTGCTCGACCGTCGCCATGACCTGGTGCGAACGTTTAGTGGCGGCATGCAACGTAGGCTCAACCTTGCTGCGGGGCTCTTGCACTCCCCTGCCCTGGTCTTGCTCGACGAGCCGACAGTCGGAGTCGATCCGCAAAGTCGCAATCATTTGTTCGAAACGCTACTGAGGCTCAAGTCGGAAGGCCTGTCTCTGCTCTACACCACGCATTATATGGAAGAAGCACAGCGACTGTGCGATCGCATAGCGATCATGAACGAAGGCATCATTGTTGCCACCGGTACGCCTGGCGAACTGGCGACCGAGATTGGCGATGCGAATGCGAACTTGGAAGATGTGTTCTTGCACTTAACCGGTAGAAGGCTCAGAGACGAATGAATACTCTATCTGCGGCCTGGACGCTGGCTCAGAAGGACCTGCGTAGCTTCGTTCGCGATCGGACGGCACTTGTACTGAGCATCCTGGTTCCAATTGCGCTCGTCAGCGTTTTTGGTTGGATTATGGCCTATGCCTTTGGCGGGGCGGGTGGTATGCCCAAAGTCAGTTTGCATGTTGCGGATTTGGAGCAGTCGGTGGCCAGTCGACGCTTCGTCGATAGTTTGTCGAGTTCTGAAATGCTGCGCGTGCGCAAGGTGGAAATTGACAAATCGGCGGCAGACCTGGATGCGCGTTTGGAAAAGTTGATTCGCGATGGGGATGCAAATCACGTATTGGTTATCCCAGCAGGTTTCGAGGCCAAGGTGGGTGCCAACGAAACTCCCGAATTAAGAATGCTGCGCGATCCCGGACGTGAGATGGAAGATCGCATTGTGCAGTTGTCGATCATGCAAGCAGCCATGGCACAGTTGGGTGGATCCGTTTGGATCGGTGCCATGGATCGCATGCTAGCCGAGCAGGGAATGGATAGCCAGGGATTGTTGCAAGTCCGCGGCTGGATGACTTCGATTGGCGATACCATCAACGCCCTTGCGGCCGCGAATGCTGCCAGCGACCAAGTCGCCACCGGCAACGAGAACGCTGAAGCGGAGCTTCCGCGCACCCGCAGCGGCTTTGACATGCAAGGCATGCTGGACTTTATGGCAAGCATCGTGCCGGTTGCTACCAAGGATATTTCCCCGCCAGATCGCGCCAAACAGGTGACCTATCAACAGGCGCAGAGCGTCGCGGGCATGACGGTAATGATGCTGTTATTCGCACTGACCAGCTGCGGAAGCGTACTTCTTTCGGAACGCGAAGATGGAACACTGAAGCGGCTCTTTGCTCAGCCTATTTCACGCAATGCCGTGCTGCTTGGCAAGTTCCTGTTCGTAATGATCGTTGGCATCGGCCAAATGGCGGTCTTGTTCACCTACGGCGAGTTTATGTTTCGCGTAGGCCTGTTCCGCGATCCCGTTACGCTGGTCGTGTTGTCACTAATTTGGGTTGCGGCTGGTGGGGCGTTTGGGATTTTTCTGGCGTCGGTTAGTCGATCCAAGAAGCAGGCCGAAAGCCTTGCTTCGTTGTTAATTCTGATGATGGCTGCGCTAGGTGGTTGTTGGTTCCCGTTGCAGATGATGAATTTGCCGCCACTGCTAGATACTATTTGCAAAAGCACCATGACATACTGGGCGATGAGCGGCTTTCAGGGCATGCTTTGGAATCAGCTTGAATGGAACTCTAGCAGGATACTCGTGGCCATTAGTTGGCAGGTGGGATGGATATGCGTCTTTACGTTGCTTTCCATCTACTTCTTCCGCCGTAACTTCTGTCGAGGTTAGTGCTTTGTCCACTTGAACGGTTAGGGTTCGCGTTGGGTTTGCCCTCCGGCGTAGCCATAGTCGCCCGCGGTATAGGAGATTCGCGCAAGTGTGGTTTGGCCAAGGGCCATATTCGAATGTTCACCATGGCCGTTGGCCAAAATGGTTCGTGTGTGATTTGTGTTCCAAGGGCGTTGCCCTTGGCTATGCTATGTTGATTATGGCCTTTGGCTAATGGGGTGAAGCCGATGGTCAACCTTGGTCTACGCTTGTTCCCGATCAACGATCGATTGGGCTAAAGTCCGAATGCGGCGAATCATGCCATCGAGTCCGCTGCGACGTTGGCTCGACACAAATTGGTCGAGACCTATTTTGCGGAACAGCTTTTCGATATCAAAACTCAAGATGTCTGCCGCTTGTTGCCCTGAAAAGAGAGACTGCAGTAGCGAGATCAAACCACGCACGATCTCGGCATTGGAATCGGCGACAAACTCGAACTTGTTCGGTTGGTCCGGAATAGGCCGCCCGATCAAGTAAACTTCGCTCATGCAGCCTGGGACGGGAGTGCTAATGGCTTTGAGCGGTAAAAAGTTATTGGGAAGCGCTTGGCCGAGCTCCATCAATAACTCTGTCTTGCTTTCCTTGTCATCAAACAGCAAGAATTCTTCAATCAGCTCCTCTGCCGCTGCCGCAACCGTTGGTCGCAGTGGAGGTGCGAAACTCAGTGGGGCATTCGATTGTTCCGTCGCTACTGAATCCGCCACACGTGTAGCTTTTTCGGATATCATCTGCCGCAGGACCGAGCACAGTCGATCGACTTCTGAAGTGGTGTTATACATGGCCAGGGAAACGCGGCAGGTACCTGGGATGTGCAGGGCTGCCATCAGCGGCATGCAACAATGATGGCCTGTTCGCACAGCGATGCCTTCATTGCTCAATCGCGTTGCAATATCCAACGCTGCGATTGGAGGATCGTCCACGACAAAACTAATGACGCTGGCCTTACGGGCCGAGTTGCCAATAATGCGCACAGCACTAATTTCTTTAAGTTTCTGGGTAGCATACTCGAGCAGCTCATGTTCATAGGCAGCGATACGATCGAAGCCGATCTTTTCTACATAGTCAATGGCCGCGCCCAACCCAATTGCGCCAGCGATATCGGGTGTTCCCGCCTCGAAACGATTGGGGAGTGGGGCGTAGGTCGTACGCTCAAAGGCGACGGTCTCGATCATATCGCCACCGCCTTGGTAGGGCGGCATGGATTCGAGCAAGCTTCGGCGCCCCCAAAGTACGCCGATACCTGTTGGCGCAAACAGTTTGTGCCCACTGAAGACGAAGAAGTCGCAATCAAGTGCCAGAACGTCAGTGGCAAAGTGGCCAACCCACTGCGCACCATCGATCAGCACTAACGCCCCCACCCTACGTGCTCGCGCGATGATTGTCCCGACGTCGTGTATCGTTCCCAGGGCGTTGGAAACAAGCTGCACAGCGACCATCCGTGTTTTTGAAGTAATCAGCTCGTCGAGCCGACTCAGTTCGAGTTCGCCGTTTTCCGTGGTAGGGATCACGCGCAGAGTAGCCCCCACGGAATTGCAAACCATTTGCCAGGGCACAATGTTGGAGTGGTGCTCCAGCTCTGTCAGCAGAACCTCCTCTCCAGCTTTGAGATTGGAATAACCCCAGGCCGACGCCACCAGGTTGATGGCTTCTGTTGTGCCGCGGACGAAAATGCATTCGGCGGCATCCGGCACACCGAGCAACTTAGCCACCTTGCGTCGCGCACTTTCGTAGGCGTCGGTGGCTCTCTGGCTCAGCTCATACACACCGCGATGAATATTCGCATTGTCTTGTGTGTAGTAACCTACGATCGCATCAATCACAGCCTGCGGCTTCTGCGTGGTCGCGCCGTTGTCGAAATAGATCAACGGATGCCCATTCATTTTCGTTGCAAGTATTGGGAAGTCGGATCGAATTTCGTCTGCCAGCGATTGCATAAGTAACTTTTCGTTGTCTTGAAATCGCAACTTGTGCCCACACCAATGAGCTGCGTCTGTCTTGCTACCCGGCTGATACCTTCAGCGATCAGTGCGCCGCGTTGCGTCGTCCACCGCGAGAGATTATGGCCCAAAGACTACCGTTATAGTAGTGGACTCGACAATAGTGCCATGGTTACTGACGCAGCTGCGCCTCGCGAATATCAGGCAGGTTTTCCAAGCAACGTGGATGAATGCGGCCTAAAACAAGCGTGTCGTTCGTGAGATTTTCGACATGCAACTGAAGTGGATCGGTGCTGGCAAACAAAAATCCAATAATCACCATCACAAACAGAATTCCACAGGCGGGCGCCAGCCAAACAAAGGATGATAAAGTCAATTGCCCGAAGCCAACCACGAGGGCAATTGCAAACAGTAGCGTCAGCTTTGAGGCAAAACGCGTCAGTCGTAGGTGGTCGCGAAAAACCTGCTGCGCAATAGGGACCTTTAGCTTCACGTCGCGGCGAGTGTAAAAGTACTGCGGGGGATGCAGCAGAAGCCCCCGTAGACTCCACGCTGGCGGCCAGGTTGCGCGAATTTCAACGGAGCAATCCGTGTCCTCGCCGGTCAAGAAGCAACGCGGCGGCAATTCTGCGTTTCGGCCAATTACCATCTTGTCTCGATCGCGCCAGACAATTCCTTTCAGCCATTCGTCATGCGTCTGAGGAGAAGTCTGCGCGTTAGGGGGAGCGTATGGATTCTGCTCAGTAACCATTTCCATGCTCGTTGAAGTCGTAGGGCAGTCGGCTGGCCGAGGGTGGCTATCGAACTGCTGGCTAACATTCCTCTCGCAAACTAGGACCGCCAAATCCGCTTCCGTCAGCCAAGTCTCCGTCGATGGCTGCGATTGGATTCGCCAACGCCAACTGCAGCGATTGGAGCGCCAAAGGCGCGCACGGCGAGAGTGCCGTCAATGCCTCAGCGTCTAGGTTGAACGCCGATAGGAATTGCACCAGCGAAAGCTGACGCAGCGAACTCAACGCTTGGCCTTCGCTAAACTCCGCCAGCATGGATGCCAACGCCTCGCAAACTTGGCAGCCGGCACCGTCGAACCATGATTGGATTACGATACCAACTTCATTGACACAAATTTCAAACGCCAGCTGACATTCCGTGGCCGAGCTCACGGCCTGACCCGTGTGCGTGACACATTCGCATTCCCCGCGATGATATGGATCGTCGAAGTGTTCCAGCAGTAATGTAGGAATCAACGCGCTCACTCTGTGTTATCCAATCAGTGCAACCATACTATTACTTTTTCGCATAGCGAATTAACACCGTAATAGTAGCCCAGCTTTCGTGTTGGTACAATCAAGCTGCGGCGGTTTCTCGCTCTTTCGTAGTGGCCAAGAAAGGTACTCTTTGCGTGATTCAGACCATCGTAGGAATAGCGGCTTTGGCGTTGTTTGTCTGGATGCTGACAAGCAGTTCGCGGACGGGGTCGGTCAGCACGGACCAAGGCAATGACTTTATTGACCCGGACAACGCGCGACAACTGGGATTGTTGGCCGGACTGGCTGGACAGTCGATTCCTGACGCAGCGGTGATGCGGTTCGCTCTAAAGCGATTCGAAGCACAGTACGGACGGCGAGCCACAAGCCGGGACATAGGTACGGTGCTCGGACTGGTGCAAACTATCGAATAGCCCAAGGCAACGCGGCGAGCCTATTGGAGTTGATCGAGCTGATGTCTTTAGGCCTGAGTGTCATCAGGGACAGAGCTTCCAATTCGCGACGCTAGCGGACAACTCGATAGTTTTCCAGTGTGCTCTGCTCGCTGACGGGGCGGGTCTGCGTGTAGACAGGCGGAGTAAGCGTTCCAGGGACCATGTTGGTTGATGCTTGAACTAAATTCCGGGTCGACAAGCCGGATGAATCAGGTCGAGTAAATGCGTTGACATCTGTTGAGGCAGGCTCGTTGACTAAATAAAATTCGAGATCTACGGTGAAGGCGAGTTTTTCTCCTTCGTCGGGTTGGAGTGTGATGTTCACCGTGTGAGGGAGACTTAACCCAACCGCAGAATAAAACTGGTGATTGCTTTGCTGGGCTTGCGCTACCTCCTTCAAGTCCTGATTGTAGAGTCGCGTTTCGACAATTGCTGCGGTAGCTGCGTCCAGCACTACAACGCGAGTGTAGAAACCTCGCGGTGAAGGAATCCTTGATTCGATCTGCACCTTCCCGTCCGGCCGCATGGTAGGGCCGCTGTGTTGCATCGTAGGGTCTAGCTCGACTACGCCCAGCGCTTCGCGCAGCCACAGCGGCGAGACTGGCAAGATGGGTCTCGGCCCGAGTTGATTCTCAAAGTCGTTGTGATTCGCATAGAAGAGATTCTGATCCCATTCGAGCCAGAACTCCTGCGAATTGCTGCCCGCAGAAAAAGCTTTGCCAAAAACACGCGCTCCGTTGTAGGCTTGCAAGCTGAAGTTGTGTGGACGCTCCCAAGCAAGATTGCCGGCCAGTTTGACAGGAATGTTCGGACTGGTGATGGTGACTGAATTCGATTCCAGACGCTCGATGGCCAGGCTGCGGTTCAGTTGCTCAGATATTTGAGCGAGCGATGGTGGCTCCTTGAAGACAATCGGCGGTGCGAATTCTGGGATCGTCTGTCTTCGAGCGCAAGTTGCGCCCCCTGCCACAAAATTGATCGACAGGATAAAACCACACAACCAGGCCGAGAACCGATGTTTCGAATAGGAAGTTGGCTTGGTAATGGAACTACTCCGATGAGGTTTTCGCATAATGGATTTGGTCGATCACTCGTCCGTGAACAACAACCCTTTCAGTTCTGCTTGCAGCTGCTCGAGCATTTCTGGTCGAGGGGCTTCGAGAGGTACATGCCACTCACGCCCATCCGCAGGGCAAACCAGCCGCCAGTGAGTGGCTGATAGAGGATGCGTTGGATCGTGAGCGGAATCCAGGGTTTGCGATTCTTGAAGAACTCTTCGGCGGATCAGCAACAGAGCCAAGAGATACGCCAGAGGCTCTTTGCCTTGGCGCTCGAGCAAGTCTGAGAGTGTGTCGAGTAGCACACCATTGGGTGCGGGGCGGACTTTCTTGGATGCTGCTGCAGGCATCTTGCTACGCCACCAACCAATGGCGTCCTCGCGCGGCCCCTTCCACTCACTGGCTGCAATGTCGATGCGGGAGACATCATCTCCATCCGCCAGAATTACCGAGAAGTAGTTTTCACCGGGTTCCAGTCCACGACCACTCACGGCGCACTTGCGTGTACATTTTGTTATCGAATAATCCTGCATCCAAGCCGCTCACTGCCGAAGAGTCTAGGGTCCACGCCAGAAAATGAGAAATAGCTGCCTTTGAGAGCCCCAGCAAGACCAATCGCATTGATAGCATTTCCGCTACAGTCACTTTGAAACAACTCGTGAGAGCGCGTTTAGATGAATTACTCGCAAGATGCTTATTTCGCACAACTTCAGCGCTGGTTGGCCATGGAGGGAGAGGCCGAGCGCGAGCGATTGGCTGCTCGCCGTAAACTGGAGCGGCAGGGGGATGCTGAGCGAACCGGCGAAGCTATCGTGAATCTGCAAATACTTGACAATCGCACTGGCCTAGCGGGCAGAATTCTGCTTGATCTTGTTAAGGCCAACGGAGATCGATTGCCCATGAACCGACTCAAGGTTGGCTCGCCAGTCGTCCTGTCCGATAGCACGAATCCGAGCGACGATGGCGTTGCAGGCGTGATCAGTCGACGCACGGCTTCGGCGATTCAAGTCGCTGTCGAGCGATGGCCGGAGTTTGAGCGACTCCGCTTGGATTTGTCCCCAGACGAAACAACTCGGCGTAGGCAGTTGGTAGCGATCGCCGCTGCGCGTCAATTGACCGGTGCGCAGGGAAGACTGCGCGATTGTTTGCTTGGATTCAACACACCTCGATACGACAAACCCCAGAAAATTGATATTGCCAGCGATCTCAACCCACCTCAACAGGCAGCGGTACAATTCGCTCTGTCCGCCCGCGACATTGCTATCGTGCATGGTCCACCGGGAACTGGGAAAACAACCACGTTGGCCGAAATTATTTTTCAAGCTGTGCGAGCTGGAGGTCGAGTGCTTGCATGCGCACCCAGCAATACCGCGGTTGACAATTTACTAGAGAGGCTGATTGCAAGAATGCCGAGCGTAATTCGCATCGGCCACCCCGCGCGCGTCTTCGAATCGCTGCGAGGTCACACCTTAGACGAACTCGTTGAATCGGACCACTCTACACAGATCGTACGAGAGATTTGGCGCGAAGTCGATGAACTCGTTCGCGCTGCGGGAAAGCCGTCGCGTTCTTGGGATGCCAACCGGCGTCGCGGAGAACTGCAGGCAGAAGCTGGACGACTTAGACAACAGGCGCGCGCTTTGGAACGCAACACGATCCGACATGTCATCGACTCAGCTGACGTCATTTGCACGACGACAACTATCGACGATGATTTGCTCGGAGATCGGCGCTTTGATTGGGTGGTTATCGATGAGGCATGTCAATGTACGGAACCAACGATATGGCAAGCCATGTTGCGCGCTGACCGTTTGGTATTGGCTGGGGACCACTGCCAGTTGCCTCCGACGGTGCTGTCGGCAGAAGCGGCCCGCGAAGGGTTCTCGCGCAGTCTTATGGAGCGTTTGGTGAATCACTTTGGCAAAGAGATTTACCAACGGTTAAGCGTTCAGTATCGGATGCATGAAACAATCATGCAGTTCTCTAGTAGCCAATTCTATGACGACGAATTGATTGCCGATGCCTCCGTCAGGCAGCATAGTCTGGCGGACATTCTAACTGATCCCGCTGCTGTCGATCTGCCCATTATCGAATTCTGGGACACCGCGGGAGCTGAGTGGTACGAGGAGCTCGAACCCGATGGTCAAAGTAAGCGCAATCCGCGGGAAGCAAAATGGGTAGTCCAACAAGTCCGCGAGTTACTGGAGCTAGGTGTTGCTCCCAGCCAGATAGCCGTGATCGCGCCCTACGCTGCCCAAGTAAGGTTGCTAAGGAATCGCTTGCAAATCGACGAACTGGAAATCGACACGGTGGATGGTTTTCAGGGCAGGGAAAAAGAAGCGGTGGTGATGAGCTTCGTGCGTAGCAACACGGAGAGTGAACTGGGCTTTTTAGCCGACACGCGCCGTACCAACGTTGCATTGACGAGAGCCAAGCGATTGTTGCGGCTGGTCGGCGACAGTGCGACTCTGGCCGCTGTTCCTTTCTATCGAGAGATGATCGAGTACTTCGAGCTCCACAACGCCTACCATAGTGTGTGGGAGCTCGGCGACCAATAAACAGCTGCAGGAGTATTCAGATCGGTCGTACACGATTTCCTATCGCGATTCGCCTCTTTGGCCAGAGGCTGTGCGAATTCTGTTGGGCGGAGAGTTGGACTGGCGCGCGACTGCGGTGGCTACCTCTGACTGCACATAGCTTTGACCACTCTCGTAAAGTTTCAGCCGTTGAGCCAATTCATCTTTTTCGTCTTTGGAGGCCAACTGCAGCGCTTGCCGTTGCAGAGTTGCTGCATCGTTGTGTTTGCCGATAGCTGCGGTTGCTGCAGCTAAAGTATCGAGAGCATGGGATGACCGCTCTCCACTCAATTCGATGGCTTTTTTAGCGGCGGAGACGGCTAAATCAACGTTACGGATTTTTGGGTCTGGGCAGGTCGCCATTAACCAGGCGGCATTCTGATAAGCGCGCGGAAACTTGCTATTAATGGCAACCGCCGATCGATAAGCTTGGGCTGCGTCTTCCCATCGTCCTAGATATTGGTAAGCATCAGCAAGATCGGTGAAATAGGCTGCACTATCAGAGCCCAACTCTGTTGCCCGAATGTAATCTTTTAAGGCAGCCTCGTAGGATTCCAGCATGAACAGACTATGTCCGCGACTGTTGAGGTACTGTGCATCGGAGCTGTTCAATGCGATGGCTCGGGTGTAGCCGTCTACCGCTTGGGCGTATTGCGCCAACTCGAAATATAGCTCGGCTTGGTTGAAGTGCGAATTGGGATAGTCGTCCTTCAGTTCAATCGATGCTGAGAATTCTTTAATGGCTTTCAAATAATCGCCGCGCATCGCGAGGGAGATTGCAAGGTTGTGGTGTATCCGCCAGTTTTGCGAGTTGTATTGGATGGCAGTTTCAAAGTCTTTCGCTGCTTGCTGGTCCAGCGTGCTGGCCTGGTCGACCTTGCCTTCCTCGACCAGTTTTGCCGCTTGCTCGCCGCGCATTTCACCGCGACGGTTCAAAGCCCACGCGAACAGGTTGCTGGCATAGTCGCGATCAACGCGCGATCGATTCGAATCAGGAATGATCTTGGCGCAAGCCCGCGCTATTTCCGTCAAACTTGACTCGTCTTGAGCGAGTTGAGTTCGCTCATAGATCGAGAGCAGGTCCTTAGACACCGATCCGCTGCCGCGACTGGCAGTTTCTGCACTTTGGGCTGCTGCCCGCGGTTGGAACTGCGCTGTTTGCTGCGCGGTAAGCGCGCCATTGCATGCAAATCCGATGCAAACTGAATACCAGAGAATAGTAGATTTCATTGGAGCCTTCCTAGCATAATTGGCCTGGACTGACAAATTTTCTGAGGGAGCAAAGGATGGAATGTCCGCGCAGGCATAGATGTGAGCTATACTCCCTCTCATATAGCGAGTTACACTATTGCGCGGGAAGAGCGAAATTGCAGCCGACAACAAGAATGGCACGATGTACAGCTGCAAGGCTCACGAAACCCCAGAATTTGCATGGATTTGCCTCCCAGGCTATAACCTGCCATCGCTGCCCACGCTGCCATCCCTCCGCGAATTAAACAGCGCAACTTCAAAACTTCGAATTGGGGGCCCGTAGTGTCGCGAATCCGCGACTTGCTTATACTTGCATCCGTTTCGAGCTGGGAATTAGCATAGAAATTTTTGTTTCGCAGCCATGTTAGATTGTTTATCTTGCCCTATTTGTGGATGTTGATTGGTTCGTTTTTCTTTGCCGTGATGGGGCTTCTGACTGAATCACTTGCGTCGGAGTATTCCTTTACCTGGATTGCCGCTGTACGTAGCGCAATTGCGACTTGCATCGCGGCGGGATTGGTGCTGCAGGCTGGAGTTCGTTTTTCTTTCTTTCGGCCCGCGAGTTTGTGGCTGCGGAGTCTAGCAGGTTGCGCAGCGATGCTGTGTATTTTCTTCGCGATGACCCACTATGATGTGGCGGTCGTACTTTCCTTGACGAGCATGTATCCTGTGTGGGTCGCAGTATTGGGATGGCCGCTACTTGGCATTTGGCCATCGCGTGGCACATGGCTGGCCTTGGCGATCAGTACGGTTGGCATGTGGCTCATCTATGCCTCCTCCAGCCTAGGAACGGCTCAACTCGAAATCAATCCGCACTATCGACCACAGGTTGCGATTCCGTTGGCAGCCGTGGCTTCGATATTTAGCGCCGTGGCATTGATTGGTTTGCATCGCGTCAAAGAGCTAGACTCGCGGGCGGTAGTGGCTCATTTCTCTGCCATCTCTGCAGCGATCTCAATTTTTGCGTGGGCTGCTTTGCCACAGTTTCAGTCGTTCGAGCCACAGCGCTCGCATAGCCTGTGGCGTCTGTTTGCGGTGGGGATCGCCGCGGTGCTTGGCCAGTTGTTCCTGACTAAGGCCTTCTCGTCGGGTCGACCTGCTCGAGTCAGCGTAGTTGGCCTTAGCCAGGTGGTTTTCGCGACAGGCTACAAATGGTTTAGCCAGCGACAAGTGCCATCAAGCTTAGGCATGCTTGGCATGCTCTTGGTGCTAAGCGCCACGGCCTGGGTGTTGTTGAGCCAGCGCAGCAATGAGGATGATGATTGATCTGTCGCAGCGTCATCATCGAATTTAGCCCACAAACTGATTGCTAAGTTTCGTTGACTGCGTTCAATGGGCATGTTCATCTTCGTGGCTGGCACTGTCAGTTGCTGGTGCAGACGGAAGGCTGAATGCCGGGCCGATCAAGACTGCGTTTGTCAAGAACCGTTCCGACGAGCGCACGTATCCGCGAAAAACTGGGTTGTCGGCAAGCAGAATGAATTTACCCTTCCCGGCTGGTTCTACCCAGACTGCGGCAGAGCCGGCAAGTCGTTCGCGATTGCGCGAGCTGACGTAGCCGGCTAAAACTTGAGTGTAGCGACCGACTGTGTGATACGGATTCTGCGGCAAGTCAAAGCGGCTGGTGTGATCGCGAAATACGGGTATCTCTGTATCGGTGAAACCGTAGGCTAGCGGATGGGTGGGGTCGACGTGCACATTAACGAAAGCTCCGGCAATCGTCTCGAGCGCATGTGCTGTTTCTGCGTCTCCGAACAAAAGTTCTTGAGGACTCTCCGCGGCTTTCGACTGCCCTTGGGACACGGCCTCTGGCGGGACCTTCGCCAGAAGTTCCGATCGTTTAAGCCAGCTGATCGAGCTTGTGACTGCAATGACGGTTCCGCCGCTACGCACATAGGCCTTCAGCTGCTCGACCTGCTCCCTGCCCCAGTCGGAATAGCCTCCACCAGGAAGTATCACGCAGGTGTAGCTGCTGAGTTCGACCGAACCAATGCGGGCAGCATCCACGAGCGTCGTTGGTTGGTTCAGACGCTGGTCGAGGAAATGCCAAAGGGCACCGGCCTCGTTGGAAGTTGTGCCTTCGCCCACAATCAGCAGTGGCTTGCATTTGGGTAGAATTAATGTCGTGTTACTTCCCAAATCGGGCCCAACTGCTGTTAGCCCGGAGGTTATTGTCTTGACAGACATCGTTCGCGCATCGAATGATCGCATGAGCTTAGTAATTTTTTCCCAATGGGATTGATTGGGTTGCTTAAGCACCAGGAATGTACCGATCGGTAAATCTTCTTCCTGTTGGGCGTTTGTTGCTACAGACGGCGAAGTGGAAACGCGAATGGCGGCTCCGATTCGCTGCAACGCTGTCACAAGACGCGGTGCATCGAGTTCCTCGGGCGAAAACGCAAAAGCGGAGACAGGCTGATTTTCTCCGACGGTTGGAATCGAATCCAGTTTCTGGGCTGGATGCCAGGTGTTTTCGACCCAAAAGCCAGGCACGTCTGCTTGGTGGCGGTGCATCTCTATGTCAAAGGCACTGGGGAGATGCCAGGTTGAGACATCGTAGAAAATGTTCTCTTCAAAATCTTGAAGTGGTTCCATAAGCGAGCGTAAAAACTGGTACTCGGCTTGCGCCGTTGGGACGACAATCGCATTGCCAACCGCGAAAGATTGCTCGTTCAGGCGTATTTCTTGAACAGGCTGAAAAACTTTGATTGCATGCCTGCTTAGCAATTGTGCTGCAGCGTGAATGCGACTTGGCGAGCCGGTAAGGATATATGCCGTTGTGGCGTCGTTGGTCCCAGCCTCAAGGGCCGCCGCATAAAAGTCGCGTTGTAGGGCGAGCAATTCGCGGCGATAAGTATGGGCAGCCCGCAGGCTCGATAGGCTCGTTCGGACCTGATTGGCAACGGTGTCACGAAAGTGCCGATTGCTGGACTCATTAACCAGCTTCAATCCGCGCGTGCTGCCCTGTTCGAACAGAATTCCGACTGCTCCGTGAAGATCCGGGTACGTGCTACCCTTGCCTGGATAGAAGTCGTCAAATCGCTCTTCGGTAAAGTAAAGCTCATTCGCCTCGTCCATACTCTTCGAGTGCTCGGTTGCAAACTTGCGAGTCAGCTCGAGATTCTGTGCAGGGCTGAGCGGATTGTTACGCGCCGGTATGCCGGGCTGGAAAAAATAGCTAGAGGTGCCACCCATTTCGTGGAAATCTAGCACAACGTTTGGTCGCCATTGTTGGAACAGCTTCAATCGTCCCTGACTCTCAGGGTGTGTGGCTGGTAGTAGATCGCGATTCAAGTCGAACCAGTAGTAGTTCGATCGGCCTCCCGGCCAAGGCTGATTGTGTTCTCGATCGTCGCCCGAGTCCGAAGCGAACCTGCCCCGCGTCTCATTGGCCCAATTTGCAAATCGATCGATGCCGTCAGGGTTTAAAGCAGGGTCTACTAGAAAAATGCTGTGCTCCAACCACGCCGACACCTCCTCCGACTGGGACGCAACTAAGTGATATGCCACCAACGGCGCAGCATTGACCGCGCTTGCTTCGTCGCCATGCACGCTGTACCCCATGAACATTACGATTTTCTGATCATCGAGGCTGCCAGAAAACCGTCCGGTAGTCAGCATCGGTCTCTGTTTGCGCAACTCCTGCAGCTTCCCGATGTTCTGGGGTGAGGAAATGGCCGCTGCCATTAGCGGACGCATACCATGGCTAGCGCCAAAAGGTATTAAAGCAACCCGTTCGGAAGTTTCCGCAAGATAGTTCCAGTAAGCTGTCACTTGATCGTGGCGCAGATGTCGCGAGCCGATAGCGAAACCGAAGAACTCCTGTGGCGATTGAACTGACGCAGTTCGCGGTTCCTGCGGTAAGACTGCCGCTGGATCACCGGCAATTGCCAGCGCACTGCAACGGAGAAGAAAGGTCAAAACTACTAGGAAATATGAGCAATACCATCTGCTGGAAATCAATGCAAATCCTCCGCGTCAGTGGATTAATTAATCACAGGACTATTCTCCGCCAGTCCCAGTATAGTTTGAGTTTTCTGGTGTAGTTGCGGATCTTGCATCACGAAAATGCTGGGTACATTCGCGTAGCAATTGCAATTGCCGAAGAAAAACGTGAGAATCAAGGACGCCGATCCTCCCTCCCTCGCTGCGAGCTCTTGAAAATGAAATGCATTCCCGCCTTGTCCTACACAAAGCTTTTGGGGCTCCTCTTGTTAGCTTGTACAAGCCAGACATTGGGTCGTCAGGCTCGAGCCGCAGATGAGTTCCAGCCGCTGTTCAACGGTTCGGATTTTAGTGGTTGGGTGCGAACCAATACTCCGGCGGAGACCTGGAGTTACCAAGACGGCTTGTTGGTTTGCAGCGGAGCTCCCATTGGTGAAATTCGAACTGAGAAGATGTATCAGAACTTTATCCTGGAACTGGAGTGGCGGCATATGGTGCCACGCGGCAACGCAGGAGTATTTGTGTGGGCCGACGACATTACTTCGCGAGGCGTGCCCTTTCATCGCGGCATCGAAGTTCAAGTGTTGGAAAATGCTTACGGCAATAACGAAAGCCACACGACGCACTGCGATATATTTCCAATCCATGGCGCAACGATGACGCCGCTCAATGGAAGAAACAAAGGTAGCCGTGCGTTTCCAACGGAGAATCGATCGCTGCCAAGTCCACAATGGAACAGTTATCGAATCGAGTGCCGCGATGGCCAAGTCTCGTTAGCTGTCAATGGAAAAGTCGTTACGCGAGGAACTGACTGTGTGCCCCGAAAGGGTTACATCTGCCTCGAATCAGAGGGTGGCGTTGTGCATTACCGCAATGTGAGGATTCAAGAGCTTCCGGCCAGCGATATCGCGTCTGAGCTGGTCGCCATTGCCGATCGCGGATACGTTTCGCTATACAACGGATTGAACCTAAACGAATGGAAGGCTCAGTCATCGACAAGCGCGAAGTGGAAGTCGAACGACTGGGTGCTGGCATTCCAGGGAGACGAAAATGAGAGCAGCGAATTGCTCAGTTTGCATGCCCCCCCGATCACTGGTCTGGTTGTTGACGTGCGACTTAAATCGGCCACGAGCGGCGCGGCGATACAGCTCGGATCAGGACTTAGAATCAATTTAGCCGATCCGCAGGTCTCGAAGCTACTTCAATCACCCGGGAGTTGGAACCGCATTGAGTTGCGGCGTTCGGTAGACGGGCTGCAGGCATTGATCAATGGCGAACAAGCCGATGTTCCAGGATTATCCGGACTTGCTGAACTTGGTCCGATAAAATTAATGCCGATCGGCGCCGTCGACTTTTGCAATGTTTATGGTAAGCCTGCAGCAGGGCGCAATTAGACAGCGAATTCGATTACGGGCACAGCCGCTTCGGTGCGGCCAAGCAACAATTGCGAAGGAGTGAGATCAAAATGGTCAATGCTGTCGTGAACCGTTGGACGCTGTCTTGGATTTACTCCAGTATGATCTTGGTCTCGGCCCAACAGACCGCCTGTGGCGCTGAAAGCGTGGCTGCTTCGTTACGGGAGTTAGACGTGCGTCGCGGAATCGTGGTAATAATGGGCTTGCCCACTGAGGGAGCACCACGCGTAGTCGAGATGGCTCAAGCTAGTGAGCTAGACATCTATTTTCAATCTGCCGATTCCGTTGAAGTGGACGCGGTGCGAAAGCACGCCGATGCGGCTGGCTTGCTCGGTACCAGGGTTGTTGCTCAACAGGGTTCGCTCGCGTCAATACACCTGGCCGACAACATCGCAGACGGAATTCTGGTATCGCCTTCGGCTCTCAATCACGTTGCTGATGCGGAATTGTTGCGTGCGCTACGTCCCCGCGCGGTTGCGTTCGTTGGTCAACGCAAGATAGTTAAGCCCGTTCCGGTGGGTATCGACGAATGGACGCACCCGTATCACGGACCGGACAATAACCCCCAATCCAACGATCGGTTGGTGCGCGGTGAACTTCGAACTCAGTTTCTAGCTGACCCAAAGTTTAGCCCGATGCCCGAACAAACCGTGGTAGCGGGAGGTCGTATGTTTAAGGCCATGGGACACATTGCTCACAGATCGAACCAGAATGAAATGCTCAATACTCTATTGTGCATCAATGCCTACAACGGCACAGTACTGTGGAAGCGCCCGTTATCGCCTGGGTTTATGTTGCATCGCAACACAATGATTGCTACCGACGACGCATTGTTTATGGGTGATCACGAGTCGTGCAAAGTAATCGACGCGGCCACTGGTGAGGTCCGTCGGGAAATCAAGGTGCCAGAGGAAATTGCCGATGGCCCCGTGTGGAAATGGATGGCTGAGCGGGATGGCGTGCTTTATGCTCTCGTCGGAAATCTGGAGGTCCAGGTCGACACAATTAACTCTACGGCGCGTGGATTGGGGCACTGGCCCTGGGGGATGTGGCAGGGTCACGACTATAAAGATCCTCGTACTGCGTTTGGGTTTGGCCGCACCTTGGTGGCGATCGAACTTGCAACGGGAAAAATCCTGTGGCATTATCGAGATGATGAGTTTTTAGACGCTCGCGCAGTGTGCATGAACAGCCAGAACATTTACTGCTTTAGTGGTGAGCGCTTTCTGGCGTGCGTGGATGCCCGCAGCGGTTCGCTAAAGTGGAAAAACAAAGATCAGGATTTGTTGGAAGCCATTGGAACCAATGGACGCGCGCAGCATTACATTACCGGTTACTCAACGACCTGTTATATGAAGTGTAACGAGCACCAGTTGTTTTTCGCGGGACCGCAACGAAAACAACTTGTGGTCGCTTCTGCACAAGATGGAAAACTGTTGTGGACACATCCGGATGGCAATCTGCAGTTGGTGCTCCGCGACGATGCGATCTTTGCCGCTGGGCCACAGTCTACGGGAGTGCGGCTCGATTATTTAACTGGCAAGACGCTCAGCACACTGCCAACGCGTCGCGCGTGCACCCGGGCAACAGGTTGTCTCGATAGTGTTTTTTATCGCACTACAGGTGGCACCGTGCGCGTGATGACCGAAACGAATTCCGAGCAACACATTGCACCAATGCGTCCACCCTGCCAGGATGGCGTGATTGTCTCGAATGGGCATCTCTATTGGGGTCCCTGGATGTGCGGCTGCCAATTGTCGTTGTATGGCAACATCGCCCTGGCGCCTGCATCAGAAAGGCGCGAGGGTAAGGCTGCGCTGGTGCGGGCAGCGGAGATCGGCGACGTACCAGCGCTGAGCATTCTGCCCGCGGATTGGGAATGTTATCGTGGCGATAACGGTCGCAGCGACAAGACGGCCGGGTCCATTCCGACTAGCGTAGGGCTCAAGTGGCAGGCAACGATCTGCTCAAATGCATTTCCGACAGCACCTGTGGCGGCTGGGAATATGGTCTTCATCGCAGACCGCAGCGGGGCTGTTACCGCTTTAGATGCCTCGGGCACCGTGGCGTGGAAGTCCTACACTGGTGGGCCAATTTTCTACCCTCCTGCAATCGCTCACGATCGTCTTTACGTAGGATCAGCCGATGGGCGCGTGGTTGCCATGTCGGCTCGCGATGGTCGCTTTTTATGGTCGTATCGTGTTGCTCCGGAAGATCGCCTGATTCCAGTTTATGGAAATCTGATATCGACTTGGCCTGTTGCCGGCGGTGTGGTGGTACACGAGGGTTCTGTTTACGCAGCTGCAGGCATAGCTCACTACGATGGCACGCACGTGGTGCGGCTGGACGCGCTCACTGGCGAGCCACTTGCGACCAACCGCGACTCGGGAGCACTCGCGCCTGAGGTCAATGGAGGAGTGAGCATGCAGGGCGATCTAATGATTGTCGATGGTGAGCTACAGTTTCTTGGTGGCGGAGTCTACGAGTTTGCCCGCTACAATTTGGATACGTTAGATTGCTTGAACTCGCCCAAGGTGCAAGTCACGTCTCAGTTCCGTACGGCTTTCTACCCTTACTATACCGACTATGGAAAGTATTTGTCGCTAGAACATACCCGCGCCGATGGTTCCACACTTTGTCTTGATGCCAGCTACGAAGGTAGCCTATTCACGAATCTGGCACTCGAAGCCGCGCTACCAGCTGGCGAAACCAGACCTCGAAAAGAAGCTTCGAATTGGATGGCGCGACGCGGCAAGGGGCCTGCGCAGTTGTGGCAAGATAGGAGCGACCGGCGGTTCACGAGCTTTGTGGTTTCGAATGATCATCTGCTTGCCGCTGGGCATCCAGACAACGCGCCACAACAAGCATTTCTGACCAGCATCGATATCCAAACAGGGACCGATGTATGGAGCGAAACGCTGCCGGGAGTTGCCGTGAAGGGGGGCATCGCAATAGATGCGCGGGGACGCATTTTTGTTGCTACGGAGAACGGTCATCTGCTGTGTTATGGTTCCAATCCATGAGTTGGGACAGCGACGAGCGTAGGTACTCTTAAAACCAAGGGCTGTAGAAAGTGAAAGCACCAACAAGAACATCCGTGAGTAAAAGTCTAACGGCAGCTTGCCTGTTGTCGTTGGTGTGGTGGGGCATGCATGCCGCAACAGCCTGCGTTTGGGCACAGGACGTTGGTCCTGTGTCTGTAAGAGTGGCTACTTTTTATGTGGATGCGACGC
>JBGSTP010000023.1:0-41807 GCA_041736515.1 Pirellulaceae bacterium | reverse complement strand
TAAATCGCATGACA
Organism: Pirellulaceae bacterium; assembly: GCA_041736515.1. Classification (GTDB taxonomy): domain Bacteria; phylum Planctomycetota; class Planctomycetia; order Pirellulales; family Pirellulaceae; genus Aureliella. Next base: position 41,793 of record JBGSTP010000023.1, on the reverse strand, counting down.
ATAGTTTCCTTTTGTGGAGAAATTGGGGTTTTCAATATTCCAAGGTCTACCACGTTTCTAAAGGACAGTCACCACGATGGTGCAGTTTCTCCTTTAGTCGAAGCTTTTCATGTTTTCGGCCTACTGGACTATAAAGTACCTTCGACGGTGCGGCACTTTTGATTACACGATGCCAAATGGTACTTTATGCGACTAGTCAGATTTAGCCTTCGGACGTTCCTGCTAGTATTAACCATTGTTTCAATAGTATTAGCTGTCTACTCCGAACGTTCATTGCGTCAAAGGAGAATTGTGAAGAGGGGGGAGGCGTAAGTCTTGACTACCAGCCTTTAACTACCGATGCTGCTGGGGGAATCACGGACGATGGAATTGATGTGCTAATTGCTGAACTTAGCTACCTTACGGAATTTGCTACGGCCTCTGCGAACTGCTCGGAGCAAAAACTGGCGGAACTCGCCATGGCCATGAAAAGAGCAGATCTTCTAGTTGTTTTGCCGCACAAGAATTCGCGTAGCAAAGCGTTAAACGGGCAATGACCGGATGTCATATTCTATTACTCGCTCCCATTGTCTGCCCTGGCGTTACCGAACGCTGCCGCAATCCTAGTGAGTGCCGGCCCGGAAATCTGGAAATCTGGCGAGCATGAAAAACTGCAGGTAGTGAAAATTTCCTGCAGCAGCCAGCCAAGAAATCGGCTATTCTAGGGACACTACCAAATGTGGGCTCGGCTGGGTTTTTTCGCGCTGATAAACTTTTTCCGCCACCAGCGAATTCTTTGACTGCTGCGTCGACTGGGCGACTGATCATGAGCAATTTTTCGTTTTCGTTCGATGCGCCCTGGCTGCTGTTGTTGCTGGCGATAATTCCGTTACTGTGGATCACTAGCTTTGCTTCCTTGGCGGGTTTGGGGCCTGGGAGACGCATGGCAGCTTTGCTTTTCCGCTCGATCGTTTTACTGCTGATTGTATTCGCGTTAGCGGGAATCCAGTGGGTGTGGATCAGCGACAAGATGACGGTCGTGTACATTCTCGATCAAAGCGATAGTATCGCTCGAGCCAAACGCGATATTATGCTGAACTACGCGATCAAATCCGTTCAGGAGCACCGGCATGATGCACGTGGCGATCGCTCGGGGTTGATTGTATTCGGCCGCGAAGCGGCTATCGAGTTTCCGCCCTTCGATGATGACCTGCCAGTCGTCCGCGGCGTCGAGAGCTATCTGGGCCGGACAGATGCGACCAATTTGGAATCTGCCCTGAAGCTGGCCGCCGCTGCTTTCCCCGAGGACTCCGCCAAACGGATCGTAGTCATTACAGACGGAATCGAGACGCTCGGCAATGCTGCTACCGTTGCCAAGTCGATGTCCGAGGCGGGCATTGGAATCGACGTTGTTCCCATCAGCTTTGCTTCCAAAAGCGAGATTCTGATCGAAAAAGTTGATTTGCCGACGAATATTCGCCAGGGGCAACCCTTTGAAACGCGCATCGTCGTGCATCGATTTCAAGAGGGAACCAACGAGCCCATCGCGGGTAGATTGCGTCTGCTCAGAAAAGTCGGGCCGCGCGAACAGGAATTGTTGAGTCAGCCAGTGATACTCGATAAGGATATCAATGTTTTCCCAATCCGAGACACAATCGACCAGCCGGCTGGCTACACGTATCGCGCAGAGTTTATTCCCGACAACCCCGCAGATGATTCGCTACAACAAAATAACCGCGCAGATGCATTTACTTATGTTCGGGGAAAGGGACGCGTGTTATTGATCGAGGATTGGAATGCGCCAGGCGAGTATGCTCCGCTGGTCGAAGCTCTCCGCCGTAGCGATATCGAAGTCGAAGTACAGCCGAGCGATCAGCTTTTTACGTCGCTACCAGAGTTGCAGGCATTCGACTGTGTGATCCTGGCTGGTGTGCCGCGGACGAGCGGTGAATCTGCCGATGCCATCGCGAGTTTCTCCGACGAGCAGATCGAGATGCTGGTCAGCAATACGGAGTATGTAGGCAGCGGCTTGATCATGCTCGGTGGCCCCAACTCGTTCGGTGCTGGCGGGTGGGCCAATTCGGCCTTGGAAAAAGCGATGCCGGTAGATTTTCAAATCAAGAACAAGAAGATCGAAGCCGTTGGCGCATTGGCAATGATTCTGCATGCCTCCGAAATCGCTCAGGGCAACTATTGGCAGAAGCGCATTGGTCAAGCGGCATTGGAGGTGCTCGGGCCAATGGACTATTGCGGCGTGTTGCAATACAACACGCTTGGCGATTCCTGGTTGTGGGGCGGCAAGGTAGGCATGCTGCGCGTTGGCCCCAATCGATCGGCGATGATTAGTAACATGCGGGCGATGACGCCTGGGGACATGCCAGATTTTGCACCTTCGATGCAAATGGCGCTCAAATCGTTGGTGGCAACCCCCGCCTCGATCAAGCATATGATTATCATCAGCGATGGTGATCCAACACCTCCGCCTCAGGGTGTACTAACGCAGTTTGTTGCAAACCAGATCAAAATCTCGACAGTAGCCGTTGGTGCGCACGGACCGGCTGGTCACCAGACGCTGCAAAAGATCGCGACGACCACGGGCGGCAATTACTATGTGGCCACCAATCCGGCGGCGCTACCTAAGATTTTTCAGAAGGAAGCCATGCGGGTCTCGCGGCCGCTGGTTTACGAGCCCGATGGTGGGTTGCTGCCTCAGGTAACTTTTCCACATGAGATCGTTCAGGGGCTTTCCCGAGATCTGCCAAATTTGCGCGGGTTTGTGCTAACGTCGTTAAAGGACAGCGCTTTAGTCCAGGTACCGATCCGCTCGAGCAAGCCCTCGGAGCCTGAAAATCAGGCCGTGTTGGCGACCTGGGAGTTTGGCGCTGGACGGACGGCGGTTTTCACAAGCGACGTTGGCAAACGTTGGGCAGGGGCATGGATGGATTGGAGCGGCTACGATCAGTTTTTTTCTCAGTTAGTGCGTTGGGCTATGCGGCCAACCAAGTCGGATGCCAAGTTCACCGTCGCTACGAATGTTGGAAATGGACGAGTGGAAGTTGTGGTCAATGCGCTGAATCAGGAAGACCAATTCTTGAATTTTCTGGACATGCAAGCTGTGGCAGTGGGCCCCGATCTTAAGCCCATTCCACTTATCATGAATCAAACTGCTCCGGGACGTTACGTCGGGACATTTGAAGCTGACAATGCCGGCAGCTATTTAATCAATGCGATTCCTGGTCCTGGCATGGCCCCTATTACTACCGGAGCCAGCGTTCCGTTCTCGGATGAATACCGCATACGCCAAACCAATTTTACGATGCTCGAGCAATTAGCTGGGCTCAAGCCAACCGGTGGCAGCGCTGGGACTTTCACGACGCCGCTCGACCAAAACACCTTCGAAGAACTGCTCAAGAGCGATGTTTATCGACCGGGCTTGCCGCGGGCGATGAGTATGCAAGATATCTGGCCGTTCTGCCTGCTCATTGGCGCCATCGCCCTGTTTGGCGATATTTTTATGCGGCGGGTGGCCTTGGATTACAGCTACCCCCTGAAGTGGCTCTCGCGACGATTCAATCCTGGTGAATCTACCCAGGATTCCGAGCGCAAGCAGTCGCTGGAACGACTGCGGTCCAAGAAATCTGAAGTGTCCGGTGAGTTGCAGCAGGCCAAAGCCTCGACCCGATTTGAATCGAGCGATGCCGTCGATGTCCGCACCTTGGACCAACTTACCGCGGAGGCACCGAGTTCTCTGGCAACAAAACGATCCACTCAGTCTCCTTCCATCGCACAGCAAGAAGAGCAGGGAGGCTATACTGCTCGACTGTTAGCCGCCAAAAAAGCGGCTAAGAAGAAAAATTCAGACGACGAAAAATAATTCTTAGTGCAAGAAAGTCCTACATGTCAAACGTTGCCGAGCAGATGCAACAGCAGGCTGACGAATTTCGCAGTCGCTACAAAGCCGTTCGCGAAGAGATTGGTAAAGTCATCGTGGGGCACGATGAAATCGTGCATGGTGTGTTGACGTGCATGTTCGTTGGCGGCCACTGCCTGCTCGAAGGTGTGCCTGGGCTCGGCAAAACGATGCTGGTTCGTACGCTGGCTGAAACGCTCAGCTTGCAGTTCAGTCGAATCCAGTTCACCCCCGACTTGATGCCTGCCGACATCCTGGGCACCAACATGATCGTCGAGAATGAACAAGGGCGCAAAGCGTTTGAATTTCAGAAGGGGCCAATCTTTACGCAGATTTGCTTGGCTGACGAAATCAATCGCGCCACCCCGAAAACCCAGTCGGCTTTGCTGGAAACCATGCAAGAAGGCACGATTACGGTGGCGGGGCACCGCTATCAGCTCGACAAGCCTTTTTTTGTGCTTGCTACCCAGAACCCCATCGAGCAGGAAGGCACCTATCCGTTGCCGGAGGCGCAGCTCGACCGTTTTCTTTTCAAACTCGTCGTGGGATATAGCTCTCGCGAAGAACTGAGCACGATCGTGGACCGCACGACTCGTGGTACCGTAATCGAAACCAACAAGATCATGGATGGCGAGGAGATACGCCGCTGGCAGAAACTTGTTCGCGAAGTAATATTGGCGCGACATGTTCAGGACTATATCGTCCGCCTGGTATTGGCTACACATCCAGAAGGTCAACTGGCGCAACCCATTACCAACCAATATGTTCGCTGGGGAAGTAGTCCTCGCGGTGCGCAGACGCTGGCGCTCGCCGCCAAAGTGCGGGCGCTGCTCGATGGTCGCTTTAATGTCAGTTTTGAGGATGTTCGCAGAGTTTTCTTGCCCGCGATGAGGCATCGTGTGTTGCTAAATTTTGAAGCCCAAGCGGAAGGCATTGATACCGATCAGATTCTGCTGGAGATGCTCGAGAAGGTCCCTGAAAAATCCGACGAACCATTGCAAAATGCCAGTTAGGCCTATCGCGAGTCCAGAGAGAGGTCCATCGAATTCTAGACCCATAGGCTGAACCCTTGAAAATCGCATATCTAACGGCCGGCGCTGCGGGTATGGTATGTGGCAGCTGCCTTCACGATAACTCGCTCGCGAAAGCGCTCATCGAGTTGGGGCACGACACTGTCCTTATTCCAACCTATACACCCATAACTACGGACGAAGAAAATGTCAGTAGCGAGCGACTATTCTATGGTGGCTTGAATGTCTATTTGCAACAGATGTCGCCGTTGTTTCGCTGGATTCCCAATTGGGCAGATCAATTTTTGAGCGCCCCCAAGTTAGTCGGCTGGATCGCCTCTCGCGCGATGGGAACATCAGCAGGCAATTTAGGGGCACTCACCGTTTCAATGCTCAAAGGCCGCGATGGCAATCAACGGAAAGAAGTGCGACGATTATGTCAGTGGCTGAAGGGACTGCAGCCGGATGTCGTGGTTTTCTCCAATCTGCTAATTGCTGGCTGTCTGGCTGAACTCAAGCGGCAAGTTGGCTGCCCGGTAATTGTCATTCTGCAGGGAGACGATATTTTTTACGAAGGTCTCGAGCAACCCTACCGAGATCAAGCGATGCATGAGCTCCGCAAGCTGGCGCGACAAGTAGATTTGTTTGTAGTTCACAGTGTTGACTATGGTCGGCGCATGCAAACGCTGCTTGGTTACTCGGACCAGCAGCTTGGAATTAGTCCACTTTCTATCGACACGCGCGACTATCAGTCGTTGGTTAGTGCAGCGACTACTCCTGACGAGCCCCCAAGAATTGGCTATTTGGCTCGTATCGCACCCGAGAAAGGCTTGCATCTACTGGTCGATGCATTCATTGCGCTACAACAGAAGCCCGGTATGCAAGGTTCGCGCTTGGACGTCGCGGGTTGGCTCGGCAAGCAGCATGAAAAATACTGGCAGGAGCAGCAGGACAAACTTCGGTCCGCCGGTTTGTTCGATCGGCTAACCTACCATGGCAGCGTTGACCGAGCGGGCAAGCTCAAGTTTCTCGGGTGCATCGATGTGCTATGTGTGCCTACGGTCTATCTCGAACCCAAGGGACTGTTTGTACTCGAGGGCTTGGCCGCTGGCGTGCCATATGTTCAGCCCAGCCATGGTGCGTTTCCAGAGATGCATGCCCGAGTTGGCGGAGGGTATCTGTTTGACCCGGAGCTTCCCAGTGCCCTGGCAGATCGCCTGGCGGAGGTATTGAGCGACCGCGCAGCGCTCAGAGAACTTGGCAGGCAGGGAAGACAAGCGGTACTTTCTTCGGCAAGCACGCTGCACGAAGCTCGTCGCTTCCTGGATTTAATTCAAAACGTCATGAATTAAAGCATGTCCCATAGTGCACCCCAAACAGGGAGCAAACGGCAGCCTTCAAGCCAGTTTGCTTCTGACTACCGCAATTAGCTCATCCAGTGTCTGAACCAGCGGCACATCGTACTTGGCACACACGATTTCGACATTCCCCTTGCGCCAAAATCCCTCCGGACAACAAACGATCATTTTGCGCGTTCGTGCAAACAATCCTAGTTCGAGTAGGGAAACAGGGGACAGAGTGCGTGGTTCCAAGAACATGGCGATCACCGTCGACAATTCCTGCGCCGCCAGTTCCCACTCTACCTGCTCGCGAAAATTGGAATCAGTAATGCTCTGCACCCAGCTCGAGTCCCATTCGTTGCGGCGCGGATTCAACACAGTTATGTCAAGATCATTCAGTGACCGGGCCACGTAGGACTGCCAGTTTTCAGCAGCTCCCTGTTCGATGGAACCGGCGAGAAATACCGAGCATTGATTGCCGAGAGCGTACAACGAGTTCGGCGGTTGGACGATCTGAAACATCGAGGTGCCTTTCGAAGTTGAGCTATTTCAAGCCGCGGGGCCTGAAGGGCCGACACAAATGCCAGTGTGACGGCCCTCCGGGCCTCGTAGACTTGACGCTCACAAACCGGTGGCTCACGCCACCGGCAATGGATATGTTCGGCGCTGCGGGCCTGAAATAGCGCGACTTTAAAACGCGTCAGCGAGGGACCGACCGCACTCCCGTTTAGTCTCCGAAACTCGATAGAACGGCGTGAACGTTTGCCTTGGGCCTCTGTCGTTCGTTCTGGACTGCGTGAAATATATGGTTCCGCCTTTCCATGGGCTCGCGCCAACACCTACCGCCGTTTGCCTGCACAGGCCGGTCTCTTCTGGTCAAACTCAAGGGCCTGCACGTCCCTTGCATCCTGGCTCCTGGGATATCCGCGTCAGGTCGTGTCCCTGCTAAAAGCTGTTGGCTGTGGCGTCGAGTGCGAAATCGGCCGTGGCATCTACTTCGTAGAAAAGATTGGAAATTGTCCGGGCAACAATCGCTAAGTAACGCGAACGGAACTTGGACTCGCTGATGTCGGTAATCGTCGGTCCTCCCATTTTTGGAAAGGCGAATTCCGGAATTTGCTTGCGGTACAGGGTCTTGCCGCCATCTTCGACATCGTAAACAGTCACTGTAATATCGCATTTACCCTGAAATAACGTTGCTCCGTTCTTGAGGGACATGTTCATCACTTCCACCGCCAATACGCGTTCGGCTTTGACACCTTTGCCAACTTCTAAGTAGTCCGCTTCGGAATTGCTATGCGAATCGATCCAGCGTTCCACCTCAGATTGTCGCACGACATCGATTTTCTTTACGTTGGTATTGAGCGCTGCGTGAATGTAACTCGTAAGCATGGCACTCGTTGCATCCGTCGCCATTCCGCTGTCAGTCGAACAGACGACCGCAACGCGTTTGCCTTCCAGGCCATCGTAATCGGCGGGCAACGTGTTGCCTGTAATGGCATGAATCATGTTGGCGGCAAAATTAATACAGCCACTCGCGGATACCAAGCTCGCTATCAGACAAGCAGCGATGGCGATGTTCCGAGTCCGTTCGGTCATAATCTCTCAGCTTTGTTGACTAGGGCAGTTTCCAACTATGGGCATTCGCTAACGGCTATTCGGCGAGGCGAAATGCCCACTGCAAAATGGACGCAGTCATGGCGATTAATAGGCTGCACCCAAATGCCAGCGAAACCAAGCCACGACGACTCGTGCGACCACTCAGGAACAAATAGCAGCTTGTCGGCAGATACGCCATAGCGATTAGCCCAATCATCAACCCGCCAACATTGGCCCGGATCGCCCCCGAAATCTGCCCGCGCAATAGCATCGACCAGGAAGTGGTCATGCCGCAGGCTGGACACTTGGTGCCGAATAGTACCAGCGAGCTGCATGGCGGAAACCCCAGTTGCCGATGAGTCCCATAACCCTCAGCAGCGGGTTCCAAAATTCTGGCCGTCAGGAGTAATGCCAACACACCAACACCAGACAGCAAGGCTAGGAAACGAATTGACTTGGATAATTGCACAGGAATGCAGCCTCTGTTCGAAAGCCGTTATGGCGGTTCAGTCGTCAAACTGAATCTCCATGTCAGCTACTTCACTGGCTCGGGACTGGAAACCATCCCAACGCACTGTGGGCTGAGCGTGCAGGTCCCTTGCAATCTAAGGTGAGTTTAATGGCAGGGCTGCTGCCGGTCCGGTATTCTCAATGCAAGCATTGAACAGTACCAGCCGACGTGCACGGTCTCCACTGGCGGAAAAGCTGTTGTAAAAGCCGGAGGACCAAGCGGTGGCAAGCCGGCGGAGCGGCTTGCCAATTGCATTTTATTTCAGGCCGCGAAAACGGCTTGCCGCCGCGCTACCTAGGTGGCTTTCGACTTGGTGCGGGCTTCGCGAAGTCCACGGCTGAGTATGTCGCGAAGCATCGGTGAATAATCTTCATACTTTGCTTCGTCCGGCGAACCAGCAGCAAATTGGAAGATCGCGTCGCGAGGCTTGGGGCTCAACGCGATCAACGTGCTGCTGATCGTTCCATAATCATTGCCGCGAACCACCATCGTCGCGCGGCCGTTAGGCGAAGGGCTCCGCGCGAAAACTTTGCTAGCAACAGCCAAAAACTTTACCGGTGAATCGAGCATCTGCAACGTCAGAAGGCGGTGAGCCAAACGCACGCGTTCGTCCAAAGGATCATTTAAATTTTGGTTGCCGATAATATTCAAACCCTCTTCCAAGGGAACAACCTCGGGTTCTTGATCGTTATGAATGACCCAACCGCTCTCAGCATCGCAAACAATCAAATTATGATTTTCGTAGCGATTGGTCATTAATTCTTCCATCGCTTTGTCGACGCCCTTTCGAGCGCTGTTGCATCGCAAGACTTCGCGAGCAAGCAAACCACGGCTGCGGGCACCAAACGCATCGCCAGAACCGCGACGGCTGGTTACGCCAACAAACATGCCATGTTGATTTACGCCCAGCCAGGTTCCGCCGGCGCGCTGGTCCATGCCACATAGGACACGCGGCTTGCCAGATTGTATAGAGGGTGGTTGAGAGGGTCTGTCGTAATATTCTTCCCTATTCGCAGCAACTAGGATGGGGCTCTCTGGAACAAGACGGTAGAGAACAGCCAGTAAGCACATTGATATGTGATTTCTCTCTACGAGTATTTCGGATGGTGGAGGGGAGCTGCTCTGAATCAGATTGCGACTCCCGGTTACGATGCAAACAATCTAACGGGCAGCTAGCCAACAAAACACCCCCTTGTGGGTTGTTCGGGAAGATATTTACAAGTTGTCAAACTCAAACTGACAGGATATTGCGGGTTGCAAGCCTAGGCGGGCATTGCAAACGCACTAATCAGCAGATTCTGCCAGTTGCCGCCATTGCCATACCCTACCTTTAGGGAGGCGAGAAGCCAGCAGAAGCAGAACTGCAGCCACCACAGCACTGGCGATTGCGACCAACTGCGCGATGGTGAAGGGAGTACCTAATTGTCCCGCCTCGTCGCTTCTGACCAGTTCCAAAAGAAAGCGCGAAATGGCGTACAGTAGAATTGCTATCAAGAATGTCGTGCCATCTCGCTGTGGCAGCGGCTGGATGTGCCACACCAGCAAACAAAGCAGCAATGCGTTGATGGCAGCATAGATCTGAGAAGGGTGCGTAGCCAGGCTCTGGGTTGGCAATTGATCTGGAGTGAAAACAGTTTCGCGACCGTCGACCAAGCAATTGGCGCTGAGGGGGACTGGCAGCACTGGGTTGGAAGGTTGCCCGGCGATTGCCAAACCGATCGACTGAAGATATTGGCCGCTTTTCCATGCTGCATGGTCAGCAGGACTGCCGGGGAGGACGCTTTCAATGGTTCCAGGTGGTGAAAACGCGTCCTTTAATTGGACTCCTAGCAGTTGCCCCGATTCCAACTGTGCGTCATAAGGCACGCTAAACGCAGGAAAGTGAATGGCGGGCAACGCAGCCTGGCATACGCCGCCAAAGCAGCAGCCGTGAAGCAAACAACCGATGCGACCGATGGACAGTCCGACTAGAAAACCGGGCGCCACCAGGTCTGCCGTGGCTGCTACATTAAGTTTATGACGCCAACAATAGAGGCCGCCTGCCACCAGTCCGCCTACTACACCACCGTAAATGACCAACCCGCCTTCGGTTAGCATAGCGATGCTCACTAAATTCCCAGCGAAGTCTTCCCATTTCTGTATGACAAAAAAGGCTCGCGCGCCGACAATGCCGCCTAACATCATCCAGAACCCCCAGCCCAATAATCGTGTCGGCCACGATACCCAGTTGATTCCCTCGATGAATGCTGATTCCAATACCAGCTAGCAGGCCACAGAGCACCATCACCCCGTAGCCACGAATTGGCAATCCAACAGGTGTGCCATCCGGCAAGACTTGTTCTACGTTTGGCAATACGAAGGTCACGATCACGCCGGCAACGGCAAAGAAGGGGAGCGAGCTAGCGAACTCGGCCACAGCGCGTTGTTTGACAGCCGCCCAAGTCAGCCAACTCACCGCTGCCAGAACGATGAGTCCCAGCAACAAACCGAAGCCGAATAGTGGTATTCCAGGGAAGACTTCGTGGGGAATGAGGAACAACGTACTGCGCAAAACGGCACCCCAAAATGCGTGAAGGAAAAGAGCCTTTGATCGACAAAGCCGAACAGAAGCTCGGAGGATCGAATTATTGCACAATTCCGCTAAGGCGCTTAGAGCGATTCGGGTTCCGAACTATTCTTTCTCGGCGCGGAGCACAGAGACAAATGCCTCTTGGGGGATATTAACGCTACCGAATTGCTTCATTTTGGCTTTACCCTTTTTCTGCTTCTCAAGCAGCTTCTTCTTCCGCGTTACGTCGCCACCGTAGAGTTTGGCAGTCACGTCTTTGCGGAAGGGCTGGATGGTGGCGCGAGCTATAATGCTGCCCCCGATGGCTCCCTGGATTGGAATCTTGAATTGGTGGCGCGGGATTGCTTCTGCCAATTGTTCGCAATAATGCAGCGCTCGCGTGCGCGCCTTATCGCGATGCACCAGGTAGGAAAGAGCATCGATGGGCTCTTTGTTCACCAGAATGTCAACTTTGACAATATCTGTTTTGCGATATTCGATCGGCACGTAATCGAACGAACCATAGCCGCGCGTGATCATTTTCAGCTTACCGTAGAACTCGAAAAGCACTTCGCCAAGCGGCATTTCGCTGGTGACTTCAACGCGACCGGCGGAGAGATAATTCATCGTTTGGCTGTCGGAGCGATGCTCGCGACATAGGTCCATCACTGGCCCGACGTACTCCTCGGGAATTAAGATTTGGGCTTTGATGTAGGGCTCGCTGGCCGAATCGATGGACGAAGGATCTGGCCAGTAGCTTGGATTGTCGACGTCGATGGTGGAACCATCTTTCAAGGTCAAGATATATTTTACAGAGGGAGCGGAGATCACCAGGCCAAGATCGAACTCGCGCTGTAGTCGCTCTTGGATAACATCCAAGTGTAGCAGGCCCAAAAAGCCACATCGAAAGCCAAAACCGAGGGCTGCCGAACTGTCCTTCTCGTAGGTTAGTGCAGCGTCGTTGATTGCCAACTTGGCCAACGCCTTGGTCAAGTCCGGATATTCGTCGGTGTTCATCGGATAGACCGAAGAAAAAACGACCTGTTTAGCGGGTTGGTAGCCGGGAATCGGCTCTGTAGCTGGATTGTCGCGGAGTGTGATTGTATCGCCGATTTCAATGTCCTGGACGCTTTTTACCCCCGCCACGATGTAACCAACTTCGCCTGCACTGAGTTGCTCGCGGGCGACGAGTTTGAATTGGTTGTAGCCCAACTCGTCGACTTTGTATTCATGGCCAGCGTGCATGAAGAAGATACAATCGCGTGGCTTTAATGTTCCATCCATCACGCGGACTTGCAGGATCACTCCGCGAAATCGATCAAAGTATGCGTCGAAGACGAGGGCTTTCAACGGCGCGTTGGGATCACCCGTGGGGCACGGCAAATGCGTGACGATGCCCGCGAGCACGTCCTCGATTCCAACTCCAGTTTTTGCGGATACGGGAATGGCTGCAAATGGATCGAGCCCCAAATCAGCGTCGATTTCCTCGCGCACGCGTTCGACGTCGGCCGCCGGCAAGTCGATTTTATTAATCACGGGCAGCAATTCAAGATTGTATTCCAAGGCCAAGAACAGATTGGCCACCGTTTGGGCTTCGACGCCCTGCGATGCATCGACTACAATCAACGCGCCCTCACAGGCCATTAGGGAGCGGCGGACCTCATGCGAGAAATCCACATGGCCGGGGGTGTCGATTAGATTCAGCTGAAAATCTTGGCCATCGGGTGAGCGATACGACAGCGTCACCGAGTTGCTCTTGATGGTGATGCCCCGTTCGCGTTCGATGTCCATCGAATCGAGCATTTGATCGTGGAATTCACGCTGCGATATGCCGCCGCAGGCCTGGATCAGCCGGTCGGCCAGTGTCGACTTGCCGTGATCGATGTGGGCGATGATGCAAAAATTCCGAATATTTTTCATGCACAGTTGTTTCAAAAAGTCGAAGGGGCGCGCGGATGTCCAAGCCGACAGGCGGCCCTCGAACAGTTTTCCGCGAGTTGGTGCCCCCACATCCTAATGGTTGAACCCATGGTCCGACAGGGATTGCAGGGCGATCTGCAGCCTTGGAGGAGTTCAGGGAAGGAAACGCGTTGTTTCTCGATTTGCTCACAGCGCGCGTCCCTCGCTTACGATATGTCGGACATTCAGGCCTCTTGCGCAAGTTCAGAACCCGCGTGTCAGATTGTGAAAGCTGCGAGTGGGACGCATCAATCTGCCCGCCTGCAATGCTGTCCGAGGGCAACGAAAAAAGGCTTGGACAGTGCTGAACTGTCCAAGCCTCGGAGATCGTTTTCGATCTAAGATTCGGGGAAGCTTAGGGATTACCCAAGTATCGGGCTTCCTCTTCTTCCTGAATAATGATCCGCGGAGTCACGGTCATCATCAGCGTGCTGGTTTCGCGTCCAATGGCTGTGTTCTTGAACAAGCGATTGACGTATGGGATCTTGCTGAGGATAGGTACACCTCGCTCGACTCGTCCCTCCCGCATTCGCTTGATACCACCGAGCAGAATTGTGCCGCCGTCGGGAACGCTGACCGTAGTCGAGATGCTGGTTGAAGCCAAGCTGGGTTGTTGAACGGTCGTACCGGAGACGATCTGTTCCTCTTCGTTATCGTTGCCGGTAACGTTACCAGCCGGATCGAGGATGTTGACTCCGGTGCGAGTACTGTTGGTACGCGTCGTTCGCGAACCTTCGAAGGTGAAGGTATCCACCCGGTCGATTTGCGAGAACGATGGGTTCAAGGTCAACCGCACGAAGCGTTTGTCAGGCGAGCACGTTGCTTGAACGTTGAGCACCGTACCTTCATTCAGAACCACGATGACAGGTTGTTGAGCGACCGCGAAATCGGCCACAACAGGAATCAAGCTGGTTACGAATGGTCGCTGTACCTGGTCGGAGATCGAAGCAAACTGTCCGTCGAACATCGTTACCCGTGGAGCTTGCAGTACGTTTGTCCTCTGGTCCCCCTGTGCCGCGTTCATGAAGAAGAACATCTCCAGGTCGCTGAGGATAGCAAAGCCAAGGCTCGCTCCACTGTCGGCATTGAAGACGCCACCGAAGGGAGGTACCGCACTAGCGAAGCTATCTTGCGTCAAAGCGATATCAAAGTCTGCAGTCACCGGGAACACGTTGGTACCGCTCACACCCGCACTCAGCCCCACGACGGCGCTGTTGCCTTGATCATCCTGCGGCAGGTTTCGTACGTTATCATCGATTTTCAAGTCGAAGTCGACACCGATGCGTTCGAAGAAGTTATCGTTCAGCGTAATGAACTTGACTTCAATCGTAACTTGCAGGTCTTGTTGGCGTCGAAGTGTCTCTAGTAGTTCTTCGATCTGCTCGTGCGTGGTTTGAGGAGCACTAACCACTAGCGACAGCGTCGAGAGAAACGGCGACATTGTACTTTGTCCACCGGCGGTATCCCAATCCAGTGGAGCGATTGTTTGCTGGATCAGTGTCATCAGTTCGGTGAAGTCGGCACCACCGCCGCCTCCCTGCATGCCTCCGTTGCCTACTGCCATCGGAGAACCGCCCATCATGCCGCCGCCGGAGCCATTGAGACCCAAGCCACCGCCCACGACACCGGGAAGATTTCCACCAAATCCAGCCATGCCGTTAGCCAACTGACCGAGAGCAGGTGAATTCGGGTCCATGGATGTTGCGGATGCGAGCTGAATTTCGTTGCTTAATCCGGTCAGTCCACCCGACTTCTGAGCTACCAAGCCGCGGCCCATCGTCTCATACGCCTGACGAATCGCACCAGCCATACCGCTATTGTAGTCGGTGATGAAATTCGGAATTGGAATCACCAAGTCGCGAACATTGTAGGTGCGTGAAACGTTGGCCTGTGCCGTGTTTCGCACGGAAGTGACCATCAAAACTTCGTTCATTGGATGGCAATCCAAATTCAGTGGATTGAGGATCAGGTTCAAGGCACTACGCAATGAAATGGTCGATGCCAAACTCAGAGTCACTGGAGTTTCGGAAGTGATGCCTTCGTTCGCCAGGCTAGCTGAATCGATGTGAATCAGTACACCAGTCGAGTCTGAAAGCGCATTGATGACTTCCGAAAGTGGACGATTCTTGAAATCCACCAAGACAGGTTGTTTGAGCTGAGCCCAAATCTTTTGATCGGCTGGGCTCATGCCACGCTGTGCCTCGGACAGTTGATTCGAGCGCCGTTTGGTTAAGTCGCTCCAATCTTTCGCGTCGGGAAACAACAGTGGCTCGCGGTCATCGAACGGTGTCGCTGCTTCGTCGACCGTAATCATATTGTCGATGAACTTGTCTTCCTTCATCGTTCTAATCTCTTCGTACTCGCCAATGCGCCGCGCGTTACGGGCATTGGAGATCAAGAGGCTGGCAATCGTTGAATTGCGATCCAGTGCACCAACCTGTTTGGCGATAACTTCCGCTTCAGCAAAGCTACCCTTGTCCATCAAGTCGTTGTAGGTCTCCACCAGCGACGCGATTTGCTGATCGACCTTGAACTTCTCTTCTTGATCGAGCGACATTTGCTCAGTGATCTGGCGATTTCTCAGGTTTTGATCGATGGCAGCGCGATTCTGCGTCATGTATACCTGATGCGAGGCAATCGCTCGGTCGACTATCGTAAGCATTTGCTTGCGTGCACTGCCATCCATATTGGCTTGCGATACTCGGGTGCGCAGTGTCTGCAAACGCTCGGAGACGATCTGTGGCTCAGCTTCGCGATTGGCTTCTGCTGCCGCGATTTCACCGGTAACTTCGCTCATCATTTTTTGGCGTACCGCCATCTCTTCGTCCGTTACCTGACGCAGAGCCGATTGCGCATCAGGCAGAGGGGCAGGCAGAGTGCTCATTGAACTGAGCTTGTCTTTCAATTGATTGCGAAGGGCTGGATCCATTTCGCGCTCGAATTGCCATGCGCGGCGGAAGTGATCGTAGGCTGCGTCGCGCTCGCCCTGTCCGAGCAATTCGACACCACGGCGATAGAGCGCATCGCCACCGGCTGTTCCTTCCAAAGGAGCTGGCACGGCCAACTCTACTTGGGTATTGGCTGCGGCGCGGATGCTGGTTGAATCGCTATTGGGGAAAAACACTCCGGGCTTGACGGCCTCTCCCACCACGGGCGTATTCGGTGCAACTGCTTGTGTAACCGGCGAGCTGCTATTCTGGACCGGTTGCTGGGAGCTCGCTGGAATTACGGGAACCCCCACAGGTAGCGATGGCAACGCTGGTAGCGCTGGCACCTGCATCTGTGTGGCAGCAACCGCAGTCGCAGTGGGCGCAGGAGCCAGTGCAGCGAGAGAGCCAATCGCGTCGACAATTTTTGACTTGGTCATCCCTTTGCCGACTACGAGAGTCTCGACTTCTTTGAGTCGAGACTCAAGCTTCGCATCGGGAACTTTAAGGAGTTGTCTTGCTCGTAGGGCTTCGGCAAAGGACTTGGCAGAGCCAGTCAAATCGCCGACTTCCGCCTGCTTGAGCGAGTGCTCGAGCCAACCGAGTGCGAATTCAGCCGAAACGACTGGTGCGTTGTCATTGATTGAGCGGGCAGCACTTGGCGTTTGTTGTCCCCATGCAACGCTCGGAACTACTGCCGTCGTAAAGACTGGCGACAGCAGGGCCGGTGCTAACCACAGTGCAGTGGAAGTCCGCGCACTGAGAATACGTTTAAGCCAACGTCGCTTCTGTTTCGAATTTTCTTGACTCAACGCGACTCTCCTTCTTCGCGATGTGAACCGGTTTCCCGGCCTTGGTTGAACATGTCGATCCTATGCCGTAATCCTCACGGCCCAGTGTCTTTTAAAGGCAGGCTTGATTCGCTGGACTAACAACTTGAGTGGACTGAATATCAATCCCGCAAGCCAAAGGTCACCCAGCTCTCGCTCGGTCTTCCAAAAAACCAGACAAACCTATGTGGTTTGCAGGTTTTCGATCCACCGAAACAAGGCTGCCTTACGTCTCCGACGCGATAAATCCCAAATAGATTGAGACTTGGATTGCTTAGTTTTCAATCCTCGGACAGCGATCGATTGCCGTCAAAGGGGAATACTTGATCCCGATCACGTCGTCAATGTTTCTTTTCGGCATCCTATGTCAAAATATTCTGATTATTCCGGCAAGATAACCTTTTTCGGTCGTAACGATTATTCCTTCCATTGCTAGCTGCACTCGCATGCTGCGCTTACAGCGACTTGAGAAAAGACACCGCATATCCCAACTCGGTGACCGGATCCTCCGATTTAAGGCGATCCACAATGAACCAGCCTGTGTAGTGTTGCTCTTCCAGGACTCCCAAGACTTGCGGGAATTCCACGGATCCACGCCCTAAGGGGACATCCAAGCCGCGGCCTCGTGCAAGATCGCGGACACCGTCGCGAGCAGTGACCGTTAGGGTGCGGCTGGCGCAGTGCCGAATGCTGTCTTCGCTGTAGCAGTCATTAATTACTAGATTGCCCGGATTGAAAGAAATACCAATCGTCTGGTCTGGTAGGCTGGACAGCAGTTGAACCAATCGCTGCACTGGCTCGGAGCCCGTCTCGCAAGCCAACACGGCGCCAATATGCTGGCCGTAGCGCGCTAGATCACCCAAGCTGACTTGCAGTTGGCTATAGGCTGGATGGTTGGTGTCCTCGTGCACATAACCTACCGCATTGACCACAACACGTGCTCCCAAACTATACGCGAACCGTATTGCTTCTTTTGTCGCGTCCACTCGTCGGTCTAGATCTTGTAGCACATCGTAGCCGCGATTGGTGGAGAAACGAATCGATGCAACCCGCAAATTCAGATCATCCAACATTTTGCGAAGTTGCCGCCGCCCTGTTTCGGACAGTTCCCGTGGCTGAATGTCGTTTCGTGCGTCGATTTCAACGCCAGTGGCTCCCAAGTTGGCTGCCGTGTGCAAAGCTTTCTTGAAAGGTTGCTTCAAACTGTTCAATCCGATTCCGATTCTCAGTTCTGGCACGATGAAATACCCTTGTTGTCAATTTGACTTGTGGAACTGCTTGAGGCAGTTTGGCTTTTATTGGTTGTGGCCAGTTTGCTGGCAACGAGCGCTGCCGCTGTCCGTCCAATATGTCGCTATTGTCGGCTTAAATGCTTTTCTTACTAGCCAGCTTGTGGCTGGAGACCTGCGTGCCGAGCGAGTGAGCGTTTGGGATTTTCAACGCGACTCGGACGCAAATTTCGACCTGAAACCCGATGGCTGGAAACGCAAGCAAGACCGATTGCATCCAGCCTATATCGATATGCGCATCGCCACTCGTTCCGCCGAGTCGGCGCGGCTGGTCATGGAGGCGCAAGGGACTCTCGTCAAGTGGATGCACGCGTGGGAAACTGGAAAATGGGAGGATGATTACATTGCCGAGTCAGCGCCGCCCGTTCTGGCCAAATTCTTCGATCGGACGCTGCTAAACAACTGCCTAGAAATCTCTATGGACGGAGGTGCGGCCGAGTTGGTTAGCCCCATTTTTCCGGTCGAAAGTCGATTCAGCTACAGTATGCGAGCGGAAATAAATTCGGAAGCCCTAGATGGCCATACGGCCTGGGCAGAACTGCAGTTATTGGATGAAACCGAAAAAATCGTCGCGGTTCTCGCCACCCAGCGTGTTCAGGGAAGTCAGGATTGGACGAACAGCGCCACGGCAGTATCGGAATTGGCTGGCAAGGATGTGAAGTGGGGCCGTATCCACGTGAAGGTCGAACCGCACAGCTCGACCGTACTGACAGGCATCGCCCGATTCGATTCCATTCACGTCTATCGCATGCCAAGATTGAGTCTCAGTACCGCGTTGAAATACCACATTGCCCGTCCAGGTGAAGAGTTTCAAGTCGACTGCGTCGCGATGGGTATCAAAGAAACTGATACGTCGGTTCGCTTCGAAATGCGCGATCACCTAAACCAACTCATCGCCAACCACAGTTCCGAACTGAAAGTGACTTCCAGCGACGCAATACAGACGCCAACCGGGAATGCACCCTACTTCGTGTCGAAGTCCAAATCGCATCGACCGATCGACGGCGACACTTTTTGGCGAACGAGCATTGCTGAGCCGGGCCTTTATCGCGTGCGCGTGAACTTGGGGTCGGGCCTCGATGCCTCTCAGCAGCGCGAGATTCTGATCGGCGTTATGGATAACGGCCCCCAAAAATCGTCTGGCGTATTTGGCTGGTCGCTGCCAGAACTGGGGTCCATGCTGGATGCTCACGAGATTCCCGAACTCACGCGCCGATTTGGAGCCGGTTGGATTAAACTGCCCGTATGGTTTGCATCGGACGACATCAATGGCGCGAACAGCCTGGTGGCACTCATCGACAAGCTAGAGTCGCAGGGCATCCAGATTGTGGGGCGGCTTGATCGAGCTCCAGCGGCGGATTCTGAACCTGGCGGCGTGGAGTTAGAACGCTCCTTTGCGATTAACACCTTCAGGAACCCACTGGACTGGGAACCTGCGTTGGAGCCCGTTTTGACGCGTGTCGGTATGAAGATCAAGTGGTTTCAATTGGGAGACGACGTCGATAACAGCTTCGTGGGAAAAGAAGATCTTGCGGAGTTGATTGCTGAGTTGCGATCGCGGATGCAAACGTATAGTCAAGAGCTCAAGCTCGCCCTGACTTGGACGTGGACCGATGCGGTCCCCACGGCTGCCATCGCGCCCTGGAATGCTGTTCATTTTGCCAATACGCCGCAGTTGACCGCATATGAACTTTCTAGGTACATCGAAGACAGTGGCTTGAGCTCCGATTTGTGGGTCTCGATCGATCCTCTAGTCGGTTCGCAGTATTCCTTGATCGACCGCATCCGCGACCTGACCCAGCGCATCGTGGTCATCAAGAAGTCGACTGTGGCAGCTGCCTTTGTCACCAATCCGCTAAGACCCGAGCTCAACTTGTTTACGCCAGAGAAAACGGTGGGTGAAATGTTGATTCCGTGGCATACCCTTACAACCAATTTGGGTACAGCGACTTATGCGGGTTCGATCGAGCTGGCGGGAAAAAGCACGAATCATGTTTTCGCCAACGGCGAAGAGGGCATAATGCTGCTGTGGAGCGATACCACCGCGACGGAACAAACTTTTCTAGGGGAGCAATTGTCCGCCACAGATCTTTGGGGAAAGTCGATCCCTATCGAACAGGTTAAGTCGGAACGAGGAACGAATGAACAAAGATTTCAAACTAGTGTTTGGCCCATTCTCATTCGGGGAGTTGATCTGAATCTGATCAAGTTCAGACAGAAATTTGACCTAGAAATCAAAAGCATCGACAACTCCAATCCGCGCGATCAAGCCATCCCCGTGGTAATTGAAAATACGTTGCTCCAAAGTGCATCCGGCAAGTTGACCATTGTAAGCCCTTCGCTGCTAAACGGCGAAAGAACCGAAGCTTCGATACAAATTCCAAGCGGTGCGAGGCAGACCAAATCGATCCCCGTGATTCTGCGCAACGATGCTTCGGCGGGC
Source organism: Pirellulaceae bacterium (assembly GCA_041736515.1). GTDB lineage: Bacteria > Planctomycetota > Planctomycetia > Pirellulales > Pirellulaceae > Aureliella. Next base: position 21,448 of record JBGSTP010000023.1, on the reverse strand, counting down.
GAACACTTGCTCCGATTTGACTTCGATTTGATGGCCACCAAAGCCTATCATTTTAGTATTCATCGAGTGGCGACACTGGGGTTGAATGACGTCACTTTGAGCTGGGAAACGAATCGTCGCAACGAAAACTTGGTTGAATTGCGAGTGGAGATCGACAATCAGACCGAGGAGCCGGTAAGCTTTGATTGCAAACTCTTTCCGCCGGGCCGCCCCTACGAGCCTTTTCGCATTAATGCCTCCAAGCCGGGCATTAGCAACCAGGATATTCGAGTGTATTTGCAACAGAGTTCCGACGAGAAGGAAGTGTGGCTGCGATGCGAACAAATTGGCAACGGCCGCGTGCTAAACTATAGAATCAAGATCTAAGACCCACGATCTAACCGATATTCTGACATCAACGTTTAGACGGTACCGGCCGTCGAATGAAAAAACCTCCCGGCATCCGGGAGGTTTTCTTTGCACTGCGAGTGGTATTGCCTAAGCCTTATTCGTAGGTGAAGACTTCCCCACCCTGCGATGTGCCCATGCTATTCCATGTAATGTAGTCCACGGAGTCGGTGACAAAGTTAACGTGCCCGTCGCACCACACCGTATTGACACCGCCGCCGGCATGAGTGCTACGAACTCCCATCATTCGCGGAGCAGTAGCAGTGGTCGCTGTTGTACAGGGCATGCGTGGTGCTGTTAAAGGGACGCAATTGCCACCGGTGATAACGTCTGGCGATGTGCTGTTGGGCGCCAGATAGGTTACGAATCCGGAGGCACCGCCCCACCAGGTAAACCCGCGCAAATCGTTTTGGCGGCCTTGCAGGATTTCGGCGGCCATCAATGTATTGCTGGTGCCGTCGGAGATCGTACCCAGCGATTGCTGCACACCATAAAAGCGAGTGAACGTCGCCACGGCCGCGGCATTAGGCGGGCCATCGTCCGAGGTCGAGCCCGTGTAAGCTCGGAATGGAGCCCCCAAGAACGCGATGCCATTCAATGCGGTTTGGAAGAAGCTGGTATTGCCGTAGTTCACCGCATAGTTGTGACTGGTAATTGGAGTGGTGCCTCCGATGGGCGCATTCGGTGTGTCGCTAGGACAAGTCAAGGTAGGCACACGGGAGCTGACGACAGGCCGATTCAATGTGTGCGAGTAGCGTGGATTGGGATCCGAGCCACCGTGATTTTGATAAATGTTGTACAAATTGCCCTGTTCCATGTAGGGCAGAACAGCCACCTGCCATGTTCCCCAACAGCAGCCATAGCGTCCAACTCCCCCGGGGAACTTCTTGTAGGCGGACTCGTAGTTGAGTACAGCCAGTCCAAGCTGCTTCAAGTTGTTTTGACACTGCATGCGCCGCGCTGCCTCGCGGGCTGCCTGGACCGCCGGAAGCAGCAGCCCAACAAGAATGCCGATAATGGCAATGACAACTAACAATTCGACCAGCGTAAAACCATGCCTAAGTCGCTTCATCTCACACACTGCCTTTCTAAGATATTAAAAAACTCCATCGTCCCGGCGCTCGCTGCGGGCGTGCAACGCTACTAGGGGATATCAAAATTGAATACATTGTCGCCCTCTTCCGTCACCTCGATTTCCACTTTGGATTTCACGTTGTACTCCGGTGGAATTCGGTCTTTAGAAACGAAGTTGCCCGAAGGGCCGGGCATTTCGTCGGCATTATCGGGAGTGATGCCGTCACCCGACGATAGCAACACTTTGTACTTTCCGGGTACCAGCCCCGACTCGGCAACGATTGAATAAACACCGTTCGCAATGACAGCGCCCCCCGTGGTACTGGGCATTCCTGCGGGCGAAGTACCCTCGATGGGCCGAAACGTAATTGTTCCGTCGGCCAAGTCGGCGCCTTTTAATGTGATCTTGCCCGAGACTGCTTTCCGCGGATTCGCTTCTCCGCAGCCCGTGGCCGCAGCCAAAACGAGAACGAGCCCGAGATACCGCAACAATTGCATAAGAACTCCTTACGTTAACGAACCATCGGCCTGAACATCGAACTGCACCAGCGGCACGCTCATTTGCAAACGGTGGAAACACTTCGAGGCATCGACCCAACAAAACAAAGACGCTGGGACCGGTTTGCAAATAGTGTTCCGGCAGTTTGCTTACTTGGCAGGGCTATGACACGATTCCATAGTTCTGCCGCTCTCCGTCATTGAGGCCGCCCGAAGGGGCAGATTAGGGAACAGTAATAACAACTAAGTGAGGCCACTTTATTCGTAACCAATCCACATCGGACTCGCTGTGCGCGCTTATGTAGCACGAACATGCTTAGTTATTGACGCCTGTTCGCTGGGCTGCATGTGCTGAATAGTCGCCTCGTTTGCAGAGCTTGCGCTTGCTGGTTACTGTGTAGATACTCGCCAGCCGGGATTTTTGTGGTACTAAATGCCGCTAGGAGACAATGAAGTCCTTGATTCCAACCCTGCAGGTATGTTAAAATGAGATCCGGCTCGTTATTCCCTCCACATAGAACTGGTCCCGCCATGATTGCCGCAATGCCTTTGCGAAATGTAAATGTGCGCCGCAATATGTTTGTGCGTTCGTTTTTTTGCTTCTGCTTACTTTGTATTAGTACGTCAGTTTTGTCCGGCTGTGGTGGTACAGAGGGATTGGGGCGAGTTTCCGGGAAGGTGACCTTGGATGGCAAGCCGCTGGCTGACGCATCCATCGAGTTTGTCCCTGTGGGCGGTACGGGACTAACCTCCTACGGTCGCACCGACGCAAATGGCGAATACTACATGATGGCCACGCGCACAGAAAAAGGGGCTGCCATTGGCAAAAACAGCGTGCGCATCACAACCTATGAAGTACTCGATATGAAAAATGTGCTGCCAGAACGCGTTCCAACGAAATACAACTCGGCAACCGAGTTGGAGCGCGAGGTTCAGTCTGGGTCAAACACTTTAGATTTCGATTTATCCAGTGAAGGTGGCAAGATCGTCAATAAGGCTGGGGATGGAATGCATCCATTTTGCCGTTCATCGAACAAGGTAACTTGAGCAACGCCTTGGACTATAGTCGCAATCTGTATGACCCAGTAAACGTGCCTATCATCCAAACGCCCATGCCAATTTTCCAATGCCCTTCGGATGCGACTCGCAAAGATCTGCAGCCACCATCGAATGTGACTACCCGTCCAGAGCGGATCGCGACCTCAAATTACTGCGGAAATGGCGGTTCATTTTCCAATAGCTTTAATTCGCAATTCGAAAGCCAATTGACTCCGCCACCCGGCCCCGACTGGCTCAATGGTATACTGCGGCGCGACTCTTCCCACAGCTTTCGTGACATTACCGATGGAACGTCCAATACCATTATGGTGGGGGAGGTTTCCCACTATAACTTTACCTGGGATCCAACCATGTATGGGCATTGGGAACCGGTATCTGGCACCGCATGTTGTACTCTGGCATTGGTGCGACACGGGAACCAACGCTTGAATCCACCGCCCACGGCAACCAATGTCGTCAAGCGCGAAGGCTTTCACAGTCTGCACACCGGCGGAGCTCAATTCGTTTTCTGCGACGGCAGCGTGCATTTCATCTCCCAGAACATCGATTTTTCCAATCGACAACGAACGACTGCGACTCAGAATGATGTGTTCGACGCAGCGAATGCGGGGGCTAACTATGCCACGTACCAGCGACTATTCTCTCGCAACGATGGTTTGGTTGTAAACGTCGATCTCTAGTTTTGATTCCAAGCTTCGGCAACCACCATGGAACGCGTTGTATTAACTACAACGCGTTTTTTGCTGGGACTCAGAGTGTAGCGATTCGCATTCGCGAACTTGGGTGCGTTTTCGAAGCTTAAAGCGTGGCATCAGCGCTCTGGGCTGCTGCAAGATAGACCGCCCCAACGACCGGAGAAGAAATAATCGACACGCTTGGTTTTAAGAAAGCCAGGCGTTTATCCAGGTTCAATTGCAAGGCTAGCGAATTGCAGAGTATTCCACCGGCATAAGCAAGTGGTAGCGGTGCCTCGAGTTCAAGTTGCCTTGCTACCGATAAAACCAATTCTGCTAAACTGTCAGCGGCTCGCTCCACAATGCTCGCTGCAACTTCATCGTGGGCTGCATGTTGAAGTACGGTCGGCGCTAGAGCTGCAATTTCGTCGCGGCTGAGACGCTCGCCGTAAATTCTCGCAACTATTTGACTCGGCTCGGCAATCCCTAGCCGGTCCAGGAGTGCTGGCAGGAGAGATGTCTTTACCGCTCGGCCGTCGACTGAGCGGCAGACGAATTGTAGTGCATTTAAAGCAATCCAATAGCCGCTGCCTTCGTCGCCGAGCAGGAAGCCCCAGCCACCGCACCGCGCTTGCCGATCAATGCCATTACAGCCCCAAGCCATCGAACCAGTCCCGCTGATCAGGGCTACACCGCTGATACTGTCACGGCAAAGCGATGGTAGCTGAATGGCTGGCAAATCACCTAGAGATGCTGCCAGGACTAGCGTTGCATCACCATGAATTGTCACATGCTCGGCAATTCCAAGCTGCTTGCACCATGCGTGCAACTGCGCTTGCTCTTCGGCTCTGCCGGCGCCTGCAACTCCCATGCAAAGCGAAGTGGCCCGTTCCGAACCAATTTCCGCAGAAGCATAGGCAGACTTAATTGCACGCAGAATATTGTCTGTAGCGGCCGCAACGCCCACGGCACGTAAATTACCTGGACCGGCCGTCCCAGTACCCAGGACTTCAACCAACTGAGCCACAGATTGTTCACTTGCACTTGACGGACCAGCCGCTCCAGCTACCCCGACTGATATGTTGGAGGCCGATCTGAGCTTCGCCACCATGGCAACCGTTTTTGTGCCACCAGCGTCCACACCTACAATTAATGATTCCATTCGTTCTTTCGCGTTCGAATGAGGCATTTACGACCAACTGCGATTTCCAATGGTATCAAAATGCTGAACTGGGAATGGGCTGGGCGTTTTTTCCCATCAAAAAACTCTATGTGATTTCTGCCGGAAATTTACTAGACTCGGAATTCCAGGGCCCTCCAAACCGCGAGGCGATTCACAGTGGTGCGCAGCCGAATTAAGAAGTCAATGTAAAGAGCAAACCTGCTAATGCCGCGAAACGTTTTGACTTTGAACTTGGTTTTCTTAGCTTTGGTGACGCCTGCAGTCACGGCTGTCGAGCCACATAAATGGCCAGTCGAGTTGAAAGTTGGTCGTTTTGAGATCCATTCGGATTTTGATGTCGCAACCCAGGCAGCGTTGTCGCCAGAGTTAACGACTCTATCCAGTGACATCGGCGCCATACTTGGAATTGCGGATAGCGGTCAGCCCGTGCATGTAGTTTTGTTTGAGACTGGCGCCGAGTACCAGCGTTACATGCGAAATTACTTTCCAACGCTGCCTGAACGCAGAGCTTTATTCATTCAGGACCGAGGTCCAGGGATGTTGTTCGCACATTGGCATGTGGAAATCGCCACGGATCTACGTCATGAAATTACGCATGCTTTACTCAACGACGGACCGCATCCGCTGCCACTTTGGCTAGACGAAGGACTGGCCGAGTACTTTGAAGTGGCCAGCCCATTACGTTTTGGAGGTAGCTCCTATGTGCCCGCTGTGGTAGCTCGATCTGAGCAGGGGCTTGTCCCATCCCTCAAGCGTCTAGAAGATGTTCAAGACCTAAAGCAATTCAGCGACGTCTACTATCGAGATAGTTGGTCTTGGGTGCATTTTCTCATCCACCGCAGTGCGGCCACACGCCAACTCTTGGTGCGTTACCTGCATGATCACCGCAGCGGAACTGAGCAACTTCCGCTTTCGCGACAAATGCAGCAGATTTCTTTGGACTATTCAACCGATTATTGTGCCCACTTTCGCTCGGTCGCTACGAACCTTTCGCTGGATCAATAGGGCTTTTCCAAAGTCTGCTACTTTGGAGGTCGCAAATGGCATGTTTTTCATTCTAACGGTACAGTCAACCTGACCGGTGAAACTCTCTTTCGACGTGAATGATTGTGGTGATGGTTGGCATATGTTCGATAATAAACGAACGTGGTGGGCTGGTTTGGCTCGATTTGCCAAGCCGACTTGCCACGTTGAACAGGGTGAATTGTTGAATAGGGTAAATTGACTCGATTACCTAAGACCCGAGGGGTGCGCTGTGGATTTCGACCGTAATCGTTACTTCATGATTGGAGTACTACTATTCCTCTTGGGCGTTCAGTTTCGCATGGTCGAGTCATTTGTATTGAATGAGACGAGCACGCGAGCGTTGGCCAAGATTGTAAAGGACACGCAGATTGCCTCGCAGGATTTCGGAACGTCGATTTATTTGAACGTCCATCCCGCGCCGAAGAAGACCGTTAAGCCGCCCCATTGGCTCGGTTGGGCACTGCTTACCAGTGGCTGTGTCATCTGCCTGCACGCCATGGTGCTGCCCAAAGTTAAGAAGTGACGAATCGCAGTTCAATCGCTGGCCATGCTGCGTGGCTGCATTGTGACAAAGCTGGGCATTAGCCAGGGGACTTCATGAATATCGCTAAAAGATTTCGGCGAATTGTACGCCAGCCAGCATTCTGGATTGGTCTATCATTGGGTGCAATGGCGGTGGTTTCGAACCTGGCGACTGGTCAAGCTCAGGATGGACCTGCGGAAACGTCTAAAGACACCGCGGCTGTTTCCTTAAAGCTGATGCGCGAAGGCACGCGGATTGTGAATATCAAGGCGACCTGTCGCAGCTCAGTAGACCGTCTTGTAGTCGATTTAGGGGAGGGAAGCCAGCCACTAACGGCGCTGGAAAACCTAGCCTCCCAACGCATATTGAAATCGGTCTTAGACGATGCCGCCGATGCGGTATGGATTATCAACGGTCAGATCACTGAATTTAACGATCGCAATTACATTTTGCTGGACCGCGTTGTTCGCGAAGCCAAAAGGTAAACGCAGCGGTGCAATTGAACCGCCTGTACCCATGGGATTGCTGACTATCGTGAAGTTCTAGCCACCGTGGCCTGGATGGCCTTCAGCATCGCTCCTGCCTTATTGAGCGTTTCTTGATACTCGGCAGCCGGAATGCTATCAGCCACGATACCCGCGCCAGCTTGGATATAGATTTTTTCGCCACTAAAGACAATTGTTCGCAGGGCAATGCACGTATCCATGTTGCCGGAGTAATCGATGTACCCTACTGCTCCAGCATAGGGACCACGACGATGGGGTTCGATTTCGTCGATAATTTCCATGGCTCGAACTTTGGGGGCCCCGCTGACCGTACCCGCAGGCAAGCAAGCCTTGAGAGCATCCATTGCATTCATTCCATCGCGCAACTGACCTTGAACTGTTGAGCTGATATGCATTACGTGGCTGTAGCGTTCAACGACCATTACATCGCTCAGTTCGATCGAGCCATACTTGGCCACACGTCCAACGTCGTTGCGGCCAAGGTCAACGAGCATCACATGTTCAGCTCGCTCCTTGGGGTCGGCTAACAATTCTGTCGCTAACTCCTGATCTTCTTTGGGCGTTCTCCCTCGAGGTCGAGTTCCTGCCAGCGGTCGAACCGTGGTGACACCATTCATTACGCGGCACATCACCTCTGGAGAAGAACCGACCAGCGTCACCGCGGGCGTTCTAACAAAGAACATAAATGGGCTCGGATTGACGACACGTAGCGTGCGATAAACTTCAAAGGGATCGCACAGCTTGGGAAGTTCAAGTCGTTGACCGATCACGACTTGAAAAATATCACCTGCTCGGATGTACTCGGTGCATTTGGTTACCGCTGCTTCGAATTCTTTTTGAGTGAAGTTGCTGTGCGGTTTTAACTCAATGGCTGAAGTGTTGTTGAACTCGGCAGCGGTCAACGAATGAGTGGATTTCTGTAGCTTGGATGTCAGACTGTCTAGTCTTTCGACTCCATCGCGATACGCTAATTCTGGGCTAGAGAATTCATCGCAATGGACGTGAGCGACGATGAACAGCGATTTAGTCACATGGTCGAAGATCACCAAATCATCGAATATAGAAAAATCGAGATCGGGTAAATGACGATCGTCTTCCGGAGCATTGGGGAGGTTCTCAACGTATCGCACTACATCATAGCTAGCATAGCCGATGGCTCCCCCGGTCAGCGGTGGCAGTTCAGGCAGGACGGCAACGCGTTTCCCGGACACGGCTTGCCACAGAAAATCGAGCGGGTCGCTGATTTCCTGGACGGTGTCCTCAGTTATCAGACGCGTCCCATGGGCTGCAATTCGACTGCGTGGTCCAACAGCGATAAAGCTGTAGCGGCCAACTTTCTCGCCGCCAATAACACTCTCGAACAAGCAGGCCGCCGACGTGCCGTCGTCGACCTGCCGGAAGGCGGAAACCGGTGTGTGCGAGTCGCTCAGGAGTCGACGGTAAACTGGCACCAACTCATATTCACGCGCTAAGTCTAGAAAGCGATCCAAATCGGGACTGGAGGTCATGAGGCTGCTCAGGTCAACAGAGTCGCAAACTGATGTAGACAAAGGCAACGCAGCCTTCGTCTCGGCCGGCCAGCCGGCTCCGCTGCTCAATTGTAGCGACCCCCAATAATTTGGCACCCAGCCACTCCGAGCGATTTCGAGGCCCGTTAGCTAGCCCGCCAAAAAAATTACAAAGCACTAATTCATCAATTCGTTGACTAAAGGAATCACATCTCCCTCGTAAGTAAGACCATCATCGCCCGTATTTGAGTCAGTCAGTTTATGCAACAGAGCGCCATCTTTGGAAAAAACAAGGATGGCCGGCATTGACCCCAAATCGTATTTGCTCAGCACATCCTCGTCACTTGAACTTGACAGCAAGTTTGTCAGCATCGACTTCTGCTTCTGCAGGAATTCTTGAACGGGCGGCAAGTAGCTTTCGGCGGGCTTACTCTTGAGTCCGATATAGTCAACATTCAGCGAAACGCATGCCAACGAGTCAGGGAAGCGTTGACTGAGTGCTACCAAGTTTGGATATTCGCGCATGCACGGAGCACAGGCCGTACTCCAAATGTCCAACACGATTACTTTGCCCTGCAAGCTTTTCAGCGTTTCCTCGAGGCCCGCTAAATCGACAATGGTAACCACGATGCTGGATTGCGATGCAGACTCTGCCATCGACGCTGCTGCGGGCGACTCTGCTTTCGACTCTGGGGGCGGCTGTTTATCGACCGCGCTCGAAAGCTCGTCGGTACCTGCGGTGAGCGATGGGGGCGGCGTGCAGCCTAATTGTGGCAGCCATAGGATTGAGAAGCTGAGAATTAAAATGTAGGCAAAAGTCGTCTGTGGCAGTTTCATGCAGCACTCATGTGGAATAGGTTTCGGTAGCAAGGCTGCAACTATTTTAGCGAATCGATTTGGTCGCTGACATAGTCCGTAATTCGCGCGCCAATTTCCAAAGATGCAGTGGCTGCGGGACTAGGAGCATTGCAAACATGAACCATACGGCCTGCGCTGACCCACAAAAAATCGTCGATCATCGTCCCATCAGCCGCTAGGGCCTGGGCTCGCACACCAGCTCGACAGGGTCGTAGATCCTGGGCGCGAATCTCTGGAATTAAACGTTGCAGCGCGCGAACAAAGGCCGCTTTTGACAGCGAGCGATGCACTTCGCCCATGCCCATTCGCCAATTTCGAAAAGCCAGCTTACGAAAGCCACTGTATCGTAGCGATTCAGCTAGCTCGCCAACACGAATGTGGCTCCAAGAATAGCCTTCCCGGGCTAGTGCAAAAACTGCGTTTGGCCCGCACTCCACCTCTCCGCTGACCATTCTAGTGAAGTGTACTCCCAGAAAAGGGAAGCTTGGATCGGGAACGGGGTAAATCAGATTTCGGCATAAACTGCGCCGCGAATGCTCGAGCTCAAAGTACTCGCCACGAAAAGGAACGATTTGTGCCGGCGGCTTGAGTCCAGCCAATTTGGCAAGACGATCGCTATACAGACCACCGCACGTCACCAGAAATCCCGCTTGAATCTTCTCCCGCGTTGTTTGGACCTCGACAGATTTGTTGGTTGCGAGGATGCCGACTACCCGCTGATCCATTGCCACGCGGTGCCCCGCTTGCGTTAGTTTCTGCGATAGCCGCTGACAAACACTGGGGTAGTCGACGATTCCAGCTTCGGGAACATGGATCGCTTTAATTCCAGCTACGCATGGTTCCAATTCTCGCATTTCGGCGCGATCGACAATACGACAATTGATACCGTTGTCGGAGCCGCGTTGATAAATGGCATCCAGTCTGGCGACTTCATTCTCATCGACCGCAACAATGATCTTGCCGCAGACTTCAAATCGAATTCCCTCGTCCTGGCAGAAGTCTTGCATCGCCAATTTACCTTGGCGGCAAGTGATTGCCTTTAGCGAGCCGGGTTTGTAATAAATGCCGGAATGTAAGACGCCGGAATTCCTACCAGATTGGTGCTGTGCGACCTGCTGCTCCTTTTCAAGCAGACAAATACTGGCATCTGGAAACCTCTGCGAGACCCTCCAAGCGGTAGCCAAGCCCACGATGCCGCCGCCGACGATCAGGAAATCGAAAACGTTTGGTTCTGACATTGAGTGCCGATGAACTATGAAAAGGGCCAAATAAGCGGAATGAGTACGATCGCAATGGCACTTACCACCAGGCTGACTGGTAAGCCCGCGCGAAGGTAATCTTGCGGACGATATCCGCCGGGTCCCATGACCATGAGATTTGTTTGGTAGCCGATGGGCGAAATAAAACTCAGCGATGCGGCCAACGTGATGGCCATAACAAACGGTTGCGGATTCACTCCAAGCTGGTCAGCGAGACCTAAGGCGATATAAAACATCATCGCTGCCACGGCTACATTGCTGATCATTTCGGTGAAGCAAACGGTGAGTACGAAGATGGCGATAAGTCCGAGATAGGGATCATTACCGACGATACCCATAATTAATTTGGCGACAAGTTCCGCAGCACCGCAACTGTGAATGGCCTTGCCGACGCCAATCGCGGCTCCCACGGTCAGCAACATCGGCATGTCTAACGATCGCCGAGCTTCAGCGATAGACAAACAGCGTGTGACGATCATCGCCAGCGCGCAGGTCACGATAGCCAGTGTAGGAGACAGCAATGAGTTTGGAGCATCCAGAATTTCGAGCGTTGGAATGAGAAACAACCATACAATCAAGCCAATGGTGATAGCGGCTGCGAGAAACAGTTTATCGTGTCGACGGCTATCGCTATCCTCGACGGAGCTCACCAGATAAAAGTCCGGGCGATTGCGAAAGCTACGCACAAAGCCCGGTTGGGTTTGTAGAAGGAGCGTGTCACCAGCGGACAATTCGATATCGCCGATTTTGGTGGGCAAACGCTCACCATTACGATGCACGGCCACAACGGCTGCATTGTAGTGCTGGCGAAAATTGGCCTGACGAATCGTGCTGCCCACCAATGGCGACGTTGGGCTCAATACAACTTCTACTAGCGAGCGTGCCGCGGCGCCAGCCGAGGATATCTCGTAGTTGATGTCCGCAGCGGGCACGAGCCCAGGGATTTTTTCGAGATCGATGATCGTCGAAACAACTCCGGTAAATACCAAGCGGTCATTTTCATAGATTCGATCCGATGGAGAGACCGGCCCAATGACCTCGCCGTCGCGATCGATTTCAATCAGAAAAAGCCCCGGCAAGTGCCGTAAGCCACCTTCTTCAACTGACTTACCAATCAGTATGCAGCCCTGCGTCACCAACATTTCTACCAAATACTCGCGGCGTTTTTCCTCTAGGCTGTCGAGCAGTTCCGTGCGATTGGGAAGTAAACGACGGCCGAACAACACCAGCACGAGTGCACCCGCGAGAGCACAGGGAATTCCAACCCAGGAAATATCGGTCAACCCCATTGGCTGTAACTTGGCTTGATTGTCCAGCAACCATTGTGAATCAAGCCGCGAAGTGTTCTTTCGTACTGTCGGACTTTCCACTCCACCCACACCATCCTTTGCCAACTCTTCTATTTCCGCAGCAACGTCTCGCAGCATTCCGTTAACAACAAAGTTGGTACTCGTTCCCACCAGCGTACATATGCCACCAAGGATCGCGAGATAACTGAGAGGGAGAAGTATTCTCGATGGGGCGATATGGCGCTGCCTACACCAGCCAATTGCCAGTGGCATGAGCATCGCGACAATTGCCGTATTAAGCAGGAACGCACTACTGGCGACGACGACAATCGCCAATCGTCCCACGGCCCCACGCTCTGTCGCGACGCCTCCCAAGAGCGAACGACCAATCGCATCGAGCACTCCCGAGCTGCGGAGCGCGGCCGACAGGACCAACAAACCACCGATCGCGATCACTCCAGAGTCAGCGAAGCCCACCCAAGCCTGCTTGGGCTCGATCAGGCCAAACAGGGCATATATAACCAGCGCCACGCAGAACAAAACTTCCGTCGGCGAATTTCTACGCAGCTGCATTGTCGCAAATACACCGAAAATCACGGCGAATGCTAAAAAGATTTGAAACATCTCAAAGGGGCTCATGGAGGACTTAGCACAGCCATTTCTTGATTGCAGGATTCTGGCTCAAGGTCTTTGTAGGTAACAGATGGTAATCGCCAACGGGGAAGTCGCGAAAGCCATCTTACGCAATTCTACCACTACCGGGCGTTAATGAACTTCGGCCAAATTAACCTTCGCAATCGTCAAACGCCCTACTGGTATTAGGTTCGCTACGAATCCGAGAGCCGATAGGACGCACCACAGTCGGTGGCTGCGGGCCGCGAATTTTCCCAATTGAAGGGACTGCTAGAGGTTGCCGATTCGATAATCTTTGCTGTTAAGTAAAACTAGTGCGGCTTTAGAGCTTGCCATACCGCAACCCTGAGCTCCACCTTTAGCGCCCAAAACATAAAGACGTTCCCCATAACCGTTATCACCAAGCCTCGCGAGGCCCCAAGCTCGCGAAAGCAGCCCAAGCCTCAGCAGATCCTGCAACGAAAGAGTGCTTAGGTTAAGGAGTTTCTTGATATGACTTCCACTCTGCAACGCACAATCCGTTTGCTCGCCCTATTCCGATTACTCGCCTTGTTCGCAGTCTTGGCAATAGCTACCCGCGCCAAGGCTTGGGCACACGACCTCCCGCACGAAGATGCAATCAACTCGAGAGTTACGGCCAATTGCTTCTCAGCGAACAATCCCGCGCTGCACGTTGCACAGATCAGCCAAGCAGCGCCAGCGAAAAAGCGATTTCAGTTTCCTTTGGTTAGCGCCTCCTTGGGCGATCTTCAGTCCTACCAAGCACTAATTGGAAAAGCGACGGAGCCAGCGTCGGCAATTTCAGCAGCATTCAATCGTTTCACGCGAAGCCTGTGGCAGCCGCAACTCGGCTCAATAGTCGTACTAGCACCCGACGCGGGAGCGCCACCGTGCCCGAAGCGATCTAGGATCGCAGACAATAGCAATCCTATTCAACGGCCGCTTTCCGAAAGCTATATGCCCTACGACTTCAATGTTAGCGACTGGCGGTTTGGTCAGTTCTCGAATCGATGCCTGCGTGCGGATTTTTCTTGGTCCCCCATCGTCGCGACCATCGAACCGACACCTAGTCCAGTATTTCATCCGGAACCCACCAATCAGTTGCTCGCTCTGGGTGCGTGGCTGGAGAAATATGAGAGCTTTCAATGCGCTGCGAGCAACGCGCTCCATAACCGCGAGTCCTTTCAAGCTTTCTCGGAAGACTTGGCCCTACAAGCTGGAAACCTTGCCGAGCAAGTTAGCTTAGCTGTCGCTGCTGCCCTGACCGTACAGACAAATCGCTTAGCCGGGAATCAACCGCTCTTCTCAGAACCCCAATTCGTGATCTACGATTCGCACGACGGACAACGCACAATTCTGACAGCGGCTCAGGCCAAAGCATGGGAATTTCTAGTGGAGCAGAAGAGAATTGCCGAAGCCCAAGTCGTTCGCAGCACCATATTGCCAGTTCAAGAGCAGACGCTCCATGCCGTGAGCCATCAACTGGAAAGCCTTGGTAACTGGGTGCTGTCGCTTTCAAGAACGGTTGCGTCCTTTGCTCAAACCAACGTGGCCCGCAATCCAGTCGACGAGTTACGCTAGGAGTTTCCAACAAAAAAACGCGAGGCAGCGGCGCCTCGCGTTGATGAAAGTTAGGGCAATCGCAGCGGCGATTTATTCTGCCAATTTAGCATCTGCAAAGCTCACTTTGGCGAGTGCCGCAACTGCAGCATCCAAGTCGAAGTCGCCATTGAGCTTCAGCTCAACCACGCGTTCGACAATTTCACCTTCGGCAGTTCCTGCGGGCTGTGCCGCCAACTGTACAGCCTCGACGCCAGGTTGGCTGGCCAGTGTTTCCTGTACTTTGGGCCAGCAGGAATAGGGGCACATCATGCCAGGCACATTGATTCGTTTGTCGGCAACAAAGCGAATTTTTTCTGCTTGCAAATTCGAAGCCGAAGGCTCTGCCGCAGCTTCGGTCTTGGCTTCGGCGCCCTCAGTCGCTCCGGTACCCTCGGCTGCAGCTTCGGATTTGTTATCTGCGTCCTCAGCTGCATCCTCTCCCTCATGGCTGTGGTCATGTCCCTCATGTTCGTCCACGACAGTCGTTCCGCTACTCTCGGGTGCGACGACGGGGATCGTCTCCACAGCAGGCTTGTTACAACCGATCGAACAGGCGACGACGACCATTAACGTCCAGGCAAACATTCGCATTTTCTAATTCTCCCAATATTGATTGGTGTGCATGCTTCGCAATCGGAGTTCAGCCAAAGCAGAAGCGTTTTCCGACAGACAAAACCTATTCCTTGATAGTCCTCTCCAGTTTAGGCCGATCACTATCGATTTCAATGACCCTAAACCAGCTTTTTCGAGGGAAGCGGGGCCCCATTTCCTGTTACAATCTTGTAAGCGACTTTAGAGGCTCGGCCAAGAAGGTAAAACAAAGCAAGCAGGGTCGCAGCTTTCAGGTCATACGCACATTGCCAGACGCAGTTAATGCGTCAAAGTCAGCGCAGAATCTTATGTCAGCAAATTTCTCTTATTCGCGGCACTGCACGCATCGACAGTGGTCAGCGCTCTGGCTGGTTTGGCTGCTCGGATTAAGTGGCCCAATTGTGGACGTGCGCGCCGAAGATATAGCTCCGTCCTTCTTCAGAGGACTCAATTTCAACGGCCCGACCCTGATGATCGATGGCCAATTATGGCAGGGGAAGACGTCGCCGCTCTATCGCTCGACCGACAAATCGTTTGAAAACCAGAGCATAACACTCGATCCCCCAACAGACTCAGAGCGTGCGACCATGATTCGCAGCAGCCTTTGGGGAGGAAACCGCATCGAACTGCTGGATATCCCCGACGGACTTTACACGGTGTTTCTTTATGTTTGGGAAGACAATAACACGGAAACGTACTCGATCGCAGTCAATGGCCGGCAGGTTGTTCCGGTGTACAAAAGCGGTGCAGCCGGACAATGGCAAAAACTAGGGCCGTGGTTCACCTCGCCCAGTAACAGCAAAATCGTTGTTTCAAGTCGGGGCGGGGCAGCAAACTTTTCCGGCATCGAAATTTGGCGTGGGGAGCACGATGGCTTGCCCGACATCAGCGATGAGCATTTAGCTTTCTTCGAGAAGCGCATTCGTCCCGTGTTGGTCGACAAGTGCTACCGTTGCCACAGTACAGCGGCCGAGGAACTAGCTGCAGACTTGTTGGTCGATTCGCGCAGCACGCTGCGGCGAGGAGGAGTAAGCGGACCGGCAATCATTCCAGGCGATGTCGAAAACAGCCTGCTCATTCGAGCAATACGATTCGACAATTCCGAATTGCAAATGCCGCCCGATGCAAAACTAACGGATGGAGAAATCGCCGATTTGGAGCAATGGGTTGCCATTGGAGCACCCGACCCCCGCGCCGCAACGACCAGCCACCCTGGTAAGCAATTCGACCTTGAAGCTGCAAAGCAATTCTGGTCGTTGCAACCAGTTGGCCGCCCGAACTTGCCGGAGGACACTAGCCAATGGTCTCAGAACGAAATCGATCGTTTTATACTGGCCAAGCTGCAGGAGCATGGCCTGCGACCGACCGCTGCGGCCCACAAACGCGAGTTGATTCGTCGCGTATCCTACGACCTGATCGGCTTGCCGCCGACACCCGAGGAGGTTGCCGATTTTCTTGCTGATGACAGCTCTCAGGCGTTTGCTGTTGTCGTCGATCGACTTCTAGAATCTCCGCGTTATGGCGAACGCTGGGGGCGTCACTGGTTGGATGTGGTGCGCTACGCAGATACGGCCGGGGACAATTCAGATTATCCCGTGCCGCAGATTCGACTCTATCGCGATTGGGTAATCGATGCGTTCAATCACGACCTGCCCTACGATGAATTCGTGCGCGACCAACTAGCGGGCGATCTAAGAGGTGGCAGCAGCGACAGCCAGAGGTTTCAGCGCATTATAGCCACGGGCTATCTCGCGAATTCACGTCGATTTGGTTCGCGTGTGGACGATTATCCCCAACATTTAACTATCGAAGATACCATCGACAATTTAGGCCGCGTCTTTTTGGGGATGACCCTGAGCTGCGCACGCTGTCACGACCATAAATTTGATCCATTGACCACGCGGGACTATTACGGGCTTTACGGCATTTTTCATAGCACGCGATATCCCTGGCCAGGAATTGAGCTCGACAAGCGACAACGCGACTTTGTGCCTTTAGTCCCACAGGAGCAGTTAGCACAGATCGCTCGCATCCAGGAGACACACGCGAAAGAGCTGAAAAGTCTTGAAAAAAACGCGCGTGCTTTAAAAGAAGAGCTGAAGGGCAAATCTGCAGCCGAGAGAACTGCCGTAGAACAGCAGCTTCGAAAGGCTGAGCAAGCGGTAGAGTCGCATGTGCTCCAAACTCCCTACCTAAACTCTGCTTATGCGGTCGCCGATGCCGCAGTTACCGAGGACGCCCCGGTGCAGCTTAAAGGAGATCCAACTCGACTGGGTGATGTCGTGCCCAGACATTTCCCAGCTGTGCTCGGCGGAGGTGAGTTGCCGCAGGGTGCGGATTTTAGCGGCCGCGCACAGCTGGCGGAGTGGATCATGTCGCCCGAGAATCCGTTGGCGGCGCGGGTTATGATCAACCGTATTTGGCAACATCATTTTGGACGTGGAATTGTTCCCACTCCCAACGATTTTGGGAGGCAAGGCAAGCCCCCCACACACCCAGAGTTGTTGGATTTTCTCGCCGCCGAGTTCCGCGAGTGCGGCTGGTCTATCAAAACTATGCACCGAAGGATTCTGTTATCCAGCACATACCAGCAATCGAGCCGCCGAGATCCCCTTGCGCTCCAGGCAGATCCAACCAACCAATGGCTAAGCGGCTTTCCACGTCAGCGACTCGACGCCGAGTCGATTCGCGACACACTATTGGCAGTGGGGGGAAGCCTTGATTTTTCGACACCTGGCCCGCATCCTTTTCCGGCGATGCATACCTGGGGATTTACGCAGCACAAACCATTTAAAGCGGTGTACGAGCACTCGCACAGCAGCGTATTCTTGATGACTCAACGCATACAGCGTCATCCCTTCCTAGCGATCTTTGACGGGGCCGATCCGTCCACGAGTACCGCCAGTCGCATGGCTAGCACGACTCCGCTACAAGCACTTTACTTGTTGAACGATCCGTTTGTGCACGAGCAATCGCGCCGGGTCGTCGAGCGCCTATTGCGTCAAGCGCCGGATGAAGCCGGTCGTATTCGCGCGGCCTATTTACTACTTTTTAGCCGCCCAGCCAGCGACGATGAATACCATGCAGCGCGTGTTTTTATTGACAGCGCCGGCAGATTATTGGGAGAAGGTGGCTCTGCCGCCGATCGCATTGAAGCAGAAGCCTGGCAAGCCTGGGTGCGCACGCTTTTTCGCCTCAATGAATTTGTAACTTTGGATTGAGTTCTTTATGAGCGACTACAACTCGAAGCCATGTTGGCCCTTCCCTAAAAAACGCCGAGAGGTTTTGCGTTCGTTCCTGGCTGGATCGATGCTCATGCCTGGAGTGCTGTCTCAGCTAATGGCCGGTGACGTCGACTCCAACGATCCGCTGGCACCCAAGCCGGCACATTTTGCGGGTAGGGCAAAGCGCGTAATCTTTGTGTTCTCCAACGGCGGCGTGTCCCACATGGACACGTTTGACTTCAAGCCAGCGCTGTTCAAGGCGGACGGCAAGCTGAAGGGAGTCGGCGGCGGTTTGTCCAATCAAGAACGCGTACTGCTAAAACCATTGTGGAAATTTCGCCCTGGTGGACAGTGCGGCACGCTCGTGAGCGATTTGTTCCCGCACCTACGAGAGCGCATGGACGACATATGCCTGGTGCGATCCATGAATGGCAACGACAACGAGCATTACAATGCGACGTTAGGCATGCATACGGGATCGTTTTTCTTTTCGCGCCCCAGCATTGGGTCATGGGTCTGCTATGGCCTAGGGACTGAAAACCAGAATCTACCATCGTTTATCGCATTGGCACCACAAACGCCGTATGCTGGTACACAGATCTTCAACAATGATTTCCTGCCCGCATATCACCAAGGAGTACGCGTGATCGGTGGCGCCGAGCCCATTGCCAACTTGGCGCGGCGGACAGCACAACGCGGGCTACAGTAGCTCGAACTGGAATTGGCGGACGTGCTCAACAATCGTCACTTGCAGCAACGTGCCCAGGATACGGAGCTTTCCGCTCGTGTGCGCAGTTTCGAGACAGCCTTTCACATGCAGTCCAATGCACCAGAGGCGTTCGACATCAACCAAGAAAGCGATCGAACGCTGGCGATGTACGGTTTAGAACGCAATCAAAGCGAAGGGTTCGGCTGGCAATGCCTGGTGGGGCGCCGCCTGGCGGAGCGCGGAGTTCGCTTCATCGAATTGGTGGACGGTAGCAGCAGCCACAATTGGGATCAACACGGAGATATGGCCGAACATGCGGACCATGCGAAAGGCATTGACCACCCTTTGGCGGGACTGCTGCAGGATCTGAAAAATCGTGGAATGCTGGACGAAACGCTCGTCGTCTGGACCACAGAATTCGGCCGTACGCCGGGTGTTGACGGTGACAAAGGCCGCGGGCATCACAGTGCGTGCTTCTCATCATGGCTCGCTGGAGGAGGTGTCAAAGGCGGCATGTCGTGGGGCAGCACCGATGAAATTGGTGCGACGGTGGCTGAGAACGGTGTGCATGTACATGATTTTCATGCGACGATTCTCCACCTGCTGGGCATCGACCATACCCGTCTGACATACAGACACGCTGGCCGCGATTACCGCCTGACTGATGTCCATGGTCACGTCGTCCATGAAATCCTGACGTAACTCTCACTTGAAGTGTGCCGTTGGCATTTCCGCTGTTTGAAGAGTCCTCGGGGTTCTGAGACGATCCTTTCTATTTCCTGGCCGCATTTGTTTTCAACGGTTGCGAAACTTGCAAGTCCCACCGGATTCCCCGACCATTTGCCGCGGGGGAGAATACCTGATTGGATGAAACCACCCTTGATGCCGAACTATCTGATTCGGGACATCGGTTCAACAGAATTTGAAAAGTGGAGTGCTTTGTGCCGGCAATGGACTGGACACCCTTGAAAGCGGTGATCGATGCAAACGAATCGTTTCTGATCTCCAGTCACGTTCGGCCGGACGCGGATGCCCTCGGGTCGGAACTCGGCATGCGGGCCATTCTGCTCGCGCTGGGAAAGAAGGTTTCCATCGTCAATGCATCAGCCCCGCCGGCGAATCTGCAGTTCATGAATCCGCCGGGGATGATCCTGAAACTGAATGAGAGCGTGACGAAAGCCACAATCCCGCAGCATGATGTGGTGATTATTGTTGATACAAGCGCGTGGCAACAGCTGGGGGCGATGGCCGATGTGATTCAGGCTTCACCCGCAAAACGCGTGGTGATTGATCATCACGTCAGTTCGGATCAGTTGAACGCCCTGGAACTGAAGGATGTCGCGGCCGCAGCCACGGGTGAACTCATCTGTGAAGCGGCTGAAGAATTTGGTGTGACGTTTGATGCGGACGCTGCCAATTGGTTGTACGCGGCAATTGCCACAGATACGGGCTGGTTCCGGTTTCCGTCTACGACGGCGCGGACGATGCGGATCGTCGCAGGACTGATGGATCTCGGTGCGATCCCACATTACGTCTACAATCTTGTGCACGAACAGTCGTCGCTGGCGCGCGTCCGTTTGGGCGGCCGTGTGCTGGCTCGGACACAGGTCGAAGCGGAAGGACGTCTGGCGTGGATTTATGCTGATGCAAAGGACATGGCTGAAACCGGAGCGGTTCCGTCCGACACAGAAGGACTGGTGAATGTATGTCTGACAGTGGGCGGTGCCGAAGCGGCGTTTGTTGCGGTTGAGCTGCAAACCGGACAGATCAAGTTCAGTCTTCGCAGCCGGGTTCCACACAATGTGGCCGCTGTCGCAGAGCAATTTGGTGGTGGTGGTCACAAACTGGCGTCCGGTGCGACACTGCCCGGCCCGTTGCCGGCCGCGATCGATCGCATCAGGGCCGCGTTCCTGACGATGCTGGAGCCTGTGACCTCGTGACAGTGACGCCTCCGACTTGAGTCTGCATCCGGGGATTCCCGGAATCGCGGGAAATTGGTCGCAGAATACGCCGGTGATAGCGAGGTGTTCTGTTGAGTAGAGTCTGCTGACTGCGAAAACATGCACGTCTGACGGTCGCTGACTTCGCCAAAAAAAACGGCCGACACGGGACGGAGCAAAGTATTCTCCCAGCCAGATGATAGGCTTGCTGAGTTCTGTCGGGTGTCTGACATCCGCCACGATTCCCGCGAGCCCGGAACGCATGTTGAATGTGCACCAACATTTCGACTGCGGAATGCCCTCCCTATGAAGATCAGGATTGAAACCGATGAGCAATGCCAAACCGTATCTGTTCGGCGCGGTGCTGGGTGCGTCGGCGATGTATGTCGCTCTTCAATATCATGTGGTTCATTCGCATGATGGATTCCAGATGGTGCCGCGCACGCCGCAGCATTCGATCGGGCTGGCCTACGCCGACGTGCGAAACTGGTCGCCATCGCAATGGACGGATCGCCCGGAACTGGCCCGCGCCCTCATGGCTCATGGTTCATCCGATTTAATCTCAGAATCCGTCGCAGGGTCATTGGCGGACAGCGTCATCGAAGAAAATTCCACCCTGGATCAGCTTCGTTCGTTTCTCGACAAATCGACGCAGGACGGCGCCAGCAACAGTGGCGCCGGTCTGCTGGAAATCCCTGCTTCCACGTTCAAGGCACTAAAGCCGAATTCGGAACCTGACGACGATTTGACACGGATTCCTTTTCCTCAGGATGCTAAGAAGGAAGTCATCACAGACCCGTTTCGAGTCGCTGAGGTGCCTGAGACGCAAACCCTGGAACAGCCAGGCGTGCCTCGTCCACTGGGAACGTCCCGGTTTTCAGCAGCCGATGTGATTGACGGGCTCC
>JBGSTP010000021.1:0-36162 GCA_041736515.1 Pirellulaceae bacterium | reverse complement strand
TAAATCGCATGACAATAGTTTCCTTTTGTGGAGAAATTGGGGTTTTCAATATTCCAAGGTCTACCACGTTTCTAAAGGACAGTCACCACGATGGTGCAGTTTCTCCTTTAGTCGAAGCTTTTCATGTTTTCGGCCTACTGGTGAGTGTCAAAGCAAGTCTAGCTTTTTGTGTACAAAGACTTTTCAATCGATGCAACGATTTGTGTATGGATGGAATCCACGTCTAGAGTAGCATCTACAACAATCGCGGAATCTGCCAACGCACTGGCTTCCAAAAGAAATCCGCGACGGACTTTCTCCATGTACTCTCGGCCACGACTTTCCAAACGATCCAGGCCGCCGGTTAGCCGCTGCATGGCGACTTCGACGGGTAGATCCAATACGCAAGTCAAGTTGGGGGTGAGTCCCGCCGTTGCAATAGAACCCACAGCCCAAATACTCTCGGTGGGTAAACCGCCGGCATGCCCTTGGTATACGACGTTAGCGAGCAGGTACCGATCAGCCACGACAACTTTATTATCTTGCAGCGCCGGGCGGATGATCTCGGAAACCAATTGAGCGCGACTCGCCATGTAAAGCAACATTTCGGCCGTCATTGCCAGCGGAATTTCTTGGCGGTGAAGCAAGATTTCTCGTAGGGCTTCCCCCAGTTTTGTGCCGCCAGGGTCGCGAATCGAGACGACTTCCCGTCCTCGATTTTGTAACCACTCTATGAGTAGTTTGACTTGCGTAGACTTCCCCGCGCCATCGACGCCATCCAAACTAACAAACATGCCTCTCATGCGGATACTCTCAATTAGGGCTGGTCACGATTCGCAGCGGAGTTACCATCGTCCCCACGGCCCAAAACCAATCAGTGGAAATCCAACGACCGACTTGGCATACTGGCGATACTCATCGCCCATATAGAACTCCAATCGTCGATCTTTTAGGTAGCTACCAAGGTAGATGTAAAACGTCCAGACAATTGTAAGGATGACATGATCGAAGCTCATTTTGGGTGTAAACCAGATTAGGCCTAGAAAGCTAAGGTAAACAGGATGTCGAGTCCAAAGAAACAGACTCTGGGGACGAAATGTACGTCTCGGCAAAGGTTGGTCTCGCATCCAAAACCACCATGGAATAATACCTGTTTGGTAGCCGAATCCCGTTAGATACAAGCTATACAATAGCATGCACCAGGAACCGTAGAAGCCAGCGAGCACGGCAGTACGCGCTGTGCCAGTCAAGTTCCATAGCACGTGGTTACTGCTGGTCCACCAGCCAATCAGCACTAGTAGGCTTAGGCAAGTTGCCAAGCAATGGACACAGCCCACTAGTCCGCTGGGCACGATTGTTTTGAGCTTGCGTTGCACGCTTGGCAATAGCAAAAAACTGTGGGGCAACATGAAGAAGCAGGCCAGCAGTAAGTCGATAGTGGGAGAATACTGGGCGTCCCAGCTGCCGCCGTACCTTAGGAATTGAAACAATCGATAGGCTGTCCACAGAAAAACAGCTTGTGTGGCAAAACAAAACGAAACGCCCCACACCTTGATACTAGCGGCTAGAAGTGATTTCAGTGAACCTTGCCTGGGAGTCATCGCCGATGGGGATTGCTGTGGTATAGAAGCGGGCATGTTGAATCTTAGACGTTGTCACTTCAAAGAAGTAAAGGGACATTAGGCTATTTCATATTGGTCGCTGTGCAATGAAACATCCGTATTCCATAGCGCGTGTTCGGTAGGCTTCTAGAATGGCATCAAATCGATCCAGGAACAATACATGTTCCTGCCCGAAAAGCTTCGCGAGCCAACGCACTTTGGAACTTGCCACTCGGTCGCGACATAGTTCCCATGTCTTGAGTACTTGCTCGGTCCAAATCTCAGTTTTTTGAACGACAAGTCCGGCGTCGGTGAACCACTTGCGGTAATCGACCTGTGTACCCAAGGAAGGACAGAAAAATCCTTCGCAGACTTCATGTACCAGACGCTGCGTCTGCAGAGATTGTTCGTCATCGCCTGACAGCCAGGCGCAAATCGCCAATCGTCCACCCGGTTTCAGCCAAGTGGCGGCTCGCTCGAAGAATCGTGGCTTATCGAACAAGTGTTCTGTACATTCAATACTCCAAACTATATCAGCGCTCTTAGCCGGAAAATCGATTTTTTCCGCATCGGCGCAAATAAACTGAGGGCGCGGAGAAGTCCGTCTGAGCGTATTCGCAGTAGCCGCCCAACGCCGCTGGACTGGGCTGAGTGTGACTCCAGTCACGATGCAAGCATACTGTCTTGCCAGCAACGCACTGGAACCTCCCATCCCACAGCCGATGTCATAAACTACGTTGTCTCGTTGTATGGCAGCATGCCGCGCCAGACATTCGCTTAGTTGTTGTGTGGCAAACTGAGGTGGCTCGTCGCCAAACCACAATCCATGATGAATATGGGGCCCCCAAATCAATCGATAAAACAACGTCGACAGGTCATAATGATTTTTTATCGAACTCTTGCGAACGCTTGAACAACTAATCAAATTGTTGACTCCGAGTGAAGCAATGAAACCTTATGGAGCCACATAGAGATCACCGTAGATCTTGATCTTATCCGACACACCAATTGTGCCAAACATTTTTGAAAAAGGCTTTATGCCATAATCGCTTTGCAAAATCTCAAATTCCCCCCGCAGATGTTGCCATCCCTTCACGATTTCGAGGTCAGCGATGAACTCCAGCGGACGGGTTGTGCCATGCAGTGTAAATTGCCCAGAAAACTTGTATTGTGCTAGTCCTCGATTACTGATGCTCAGCAGTTTTTCGATTTGTTTAGCTTCGAACGTTGCGGTCGGATAGGCTCTTACATTCAATACATCCTTGCCCAACAAATTAGCATTGACTTGACTACGGGTTGAAGCATCCGTTGATCCCTCGAGTCCCACGTACTTACGGGCCACATCGCCGTCTGCGTCGAAGCTGGCCATATCGAATACCAGAGTTCCCAAGCTGTGCTGCGGTTCGGGTGAACTCAAGTGTAAAGTCCCCGTTTTCAATTTTCCAATCGCCCCGTGTTCGTGTCCTAAGCCTGTCTTGCCGACAAAAACATAGACGCGACTGTTGGCAATCTCAACATCGCCCGAACGAATTCCTGCATCTTGGCCGAAAGCAACCATCGGCAGGCCTAACCAGCAGGAGATCCCCAACGCAAGCCATTGATTCATCGTTTCCTACCGTGTTCAGACCTGGTTCTAATTTTGACCGTATATTCCGGCTTCGCCGAGACGCAATTTGCCTACTGACCCGAGAGAACCAGTTATGCGAAAGCCAATTTAGCAGCAAGCGCGTGTCAAACCTGTCACCAACAATACCCGTGCGAATTGAAACTTGCAATCCATCCATGTCAACGGCTGCGAAGATAACCGAGTAACTCGGAGAGTTGTACTGGAGTGATTTTTTGTTCAAAACCGACGGGCATCAGCGAGATACCAGCGTCCTTTTCTTCAGCTACAGTAGACACAGGCAGGCTCTTGAAACTGCCATCGCTGATGCCCAGCAGCAAGTCCTGCGCGCTGCGCTCAACGATCATTCCGGACAGTGCCTGTCCATCCTGTGTTACCAGGATGCTCTGCCGATACTTGGGATCAACACTTTGGTTCGGATCGAGAATGGCAGTAACCCATTGGTCTAAAGTCCAGTGTTTGAGATTTTCTAGTGGAGGACCGAGTTGGGGTTTGCCTTCGGTCGCTTTGTGACAAGCCGCACAATTATCGGCGAAGAGCTTCTCTCCTTGAGGAGTTTGGGTTGGAGCGGG
Organism: Pirellulaceae bacterium; assembly: GCA_041736515.1. GTDB lineage: Bacteria > Planctomycetota > Planctomycetia > Pirellulales > Pirellulaceae > Aureliella. The sequence goes on along the minus strand of JBGSTP010000021.1, from coordinate 32,386 downwards.
AATCCTGGCCAGGTAATCGGCGACAACGACAGTTCGTTGCGTAGGTGTTCCGAACAATTCGATGCACCTGTAGCGCAGGGCGCGATCCGAGTACGTACTCAATTGCTGCAGTGTTGATAGGTCTAGCTGGTTTCGATCGACTTTGCCGCTCTCGAGAGCCGTTACAAACGAGCTGGCCCATTCGCGCCGCGACAATAGGGTCGCACCCGCTGCGGCCCGCAGCCCACTATCCAGGTCATCCCAGTTCGCAATCAAGATAGTTGCAACACCCGGATCGCGAAGGCGACGCAATGCTTCGATCGCCATCCGTCGGGTCTCTGGCGGAGTATCCGAGCTCAAGAATCGGTTCGCAATCTGCAAATCCTCCTCGGGGCTTGCAAGTCCACTACCGAGTAAATGGACTAGCGCCCTCTGCTCCGACTCGGATAGTTTTCCTTGTCCAATCAATTGCACCATCGCTTTAGAAATCTGCTCCAGGCGAGCTCGAAGCTCGCCCGTAAGCTTGGTTGAGTCGTTTTTGGCTAAAGTCGCAAGCAACAAAAGCTCGCCTGCAGTTAGATTGCTAGGTGGGCTAATTTGTAGGCTGCTCAAAATGTCCAGAGCCAACATGTTTCTTTGGTCTGATGGGCAGTGGTTCCACAATCGTGCCAAGCACTGCTCGACATCGGAGAAAACCAATGGCGAGGGTGCGTCCCCCTCACGCCAGTAGGCGAGTAATCCCTTTACTAGCTCCATGGCTTGCTGCTCGTCGTCGATTAGAGAAAAAGCTCTTAGGATCCAAGGATCCTGTGGCCAACGGCCCGCCAACGTGGCTAACTCACGTCCGCTGTCGGCCAATCCCAGCTGCGAAACAGTGAGTATCCACTGCAGGTCGACCGGTTGTCCAATTTTTCGTCCCACGACTCGCCGGATAGTCTCAGCAGTCTCACGCGATAAATCAGCTGACTGCTCAGATAGTTCCAAGGCCAGTCGTACAATGCGAGCGTCGCGATCCTGCAAGGCAATAATCAAGTCACTTTGCTGCCGCCAAAATTTTGCAGCCAAACATCCCCAAGCAGACGCCCGAACCTCAGGGGAGGCATGTTCTTTGGCAAGACGCCGGACGTCGTTTTCGATGGACTCAAACGCTCCATGCAGGATGGCTTGCAAAGCCAGGTCGCGAATAGCTCCGTTCTCGCTTGCAAGCATAGGCAATACATCCTGGGGTTGGCTGGACCATTTCTTGAGCGGCAATCTAGGGGACTCGCGCAGGGCTACTCTATAGATCCGCCCCAGTTGCGAGCCGCTTCTCAAATTGAGTCGTTGTTGCCAGGCAGTCGGAATCCACTCGGGATGTTCGATTACGCGTCGCACCATGTCGACAATCCAAACACTTCCATCGGGCGCATTCACCGCTCGGACTGGTCGCGACCAGGGGTCGGTAGATGTAAAAAAGTCAAATCCTTCGCTGTCGGGCTGGTGCTTGGCTAGCCAATGGCTGCCGAGTTGATTCAGTTCAATTCTGGCAACTAAGTTGTGTACTGGCTCGCAGATCAGGGCGGTCGGACCTACATCGAACTCGCTAGCGCCCGGCACGCGCACAATAATACTGCTGCAAGCGCTGGTAAACCGATTCAAGGCGTAAAGGTCGTTGAAGCGATCAAGAGTTCGGCTTCTGGGATAGACTGGTGGAGCAACAGCGGGGGTAAGTAAATCCTGTCGTGGACCTCCAGCGACAGATCCTTGCTTCAGGTAGCGGTCTTCAATTACGTATTGATACATCGGCCGGCTGTTGGAATTGCCGAACCAATTTCCAAAATCGTCGCGACAGCGGACAAACTGAGTTTCGCCGGAACAGGTCTTGATTTCGCCAGTATCTACGTTCCAAGCGACGTCGCGCCCTTCGACACGATAGGAAATTCCATTGAGGTGACTTTTTAGTTCGCGAGTTCCGCTGCCAGCAGCAAAATGAAGCCAGCCATCGAGTCCGATTTGAAAGCCGCTAGCGCGATGCTGTGGATTGGCTTCGCTGATACCGCTGAGCATCACCTCGCTGCGATCCGCCTTCCCATCGCCGTCCAAGTCTTCCGCAAAAATTACATTCGGAGCTGCGATGACCAGCACGCCATTCTTCCAAGGCATTGCGCTCGTCGGATAGGAAAGTCCGTCCAGAAAAACGTGTGCTTCATCGAGTTTGCCATCCGCGTCATTGTCTCGTAACCACTTGACTCGCCCGCCACCTTGAACCCCCAGAGGATAGTCGGACATTTCCACAATCCATATTTTTCCGTCGAAGCCAAAGGCAAGATTGATGGGATCTTGAACCATAGGTTCGGCCGCAACCAGTTCAACATGATAGTTTGGAGGTACGCGAATTGCGTTGAGCGCTTCGACTGCGCTCAACGGCTGCTCCTCGCTATGTTGCTCTTCAAAAATCTCCTTTACTCTGCGAATGATGAGCGACTGAGTGCCACTTTGCCAACGTCCGGGCTGCAAGTAATAAGTCATTGACGCGTCAACTTCGTACCCACCTTCGCCGCGCATTCGTTCGCTGGCGACGTACGCGAAAACATCGTCCGAGTACGCCGCCACCCAGACTTGGTTCGAGGGCAATTCCTTTTCTAATTGCAATTGGTAGTCGATTACGACTTCGCCTCCCAGGAACACCCATGTCAAATCGTCACCGAATCGCCAAGTATGGATGGGCATGGGAACCGTCTCGGGGAGACGCCCCATTTCTTGCTTGGTTTGGATTAGGAATTCTGCCCATCGCTGTTCATTGGGCTGCTCGCTGTTTTTGGCCTTGGCAAGCTCTTCCGCTGAAGGATGGTCGGACGCAAGGCCAGCGTAGCCGAAATGTGCTTCGGGAAAATCGACAACGGCCAGGGAGGTCCAGTCCTGTTTTTGTTGAAGTTTCGCCTCGACCGCACTGACTATCTCAGCTGCGTGTCGCTGGGCGAATTGGTGGCTGCCCCTGGGCTTGGGGTTCGCATCGGCCCCACAACCGATTATCGGTAGGAATACCGCGCTTGCATGGAGCAGCTCGAGTCGGCTGGCAGACAGTCCCGCCCAATCTCCGCTAACCTGATTGAAATCGCTGCCCAGAGTTGTGCAGTGGCAGGCATACATAAAAGCTCCGCCGAGCAAGCTGCCGCTCTGGCTGTGAGCTATCAGCAACCGAACTCGTCGATCGACCGGAGCATCCACTTGTTCGCCAAAGCCGGTCCAAACGCCATCTTGATTGAGCACTCGCCGATTAATCGCAAAGCCAGCCTCTGCGTTGGCGATCGACACGCTAGCTACAACGCGTTTATTCATCGACTGTTGAATGGCTGTTTTTATCGCGGCCAGTACGAGCTGCGTATATTTTGCCGTAGCGGTAACTTGGTCTGGCGTCGAAGGCACACGAAAAATATTGGGCAAGACGCCATCGATTTGCGGAGTCGTGTGGGAGTGAGTGCTGCACAACACAAGCTGGCTCCGCGCGATAGAGAATTTCTCCTCAAGCCATTCAGCAACTTCAACCGTCATTGCGCTGCTAACTGCCACACTGTCGATCGACACCAGTACGATGGATTTCGCATCGTGTTCCGCGCGGCTAGGGGAAATCACCATCGCGCGAGCTGCAAGTGGGTCGGCTACGCCTTCGTGCGGAGCATCGCGCACCGCGTAGCCGCTTAGCCGCAGTGGTTCTGTTGGAGTGACATCCACTTTAGAAAACCCAATGCGCCACTGATCATCGCTGGACGCAAATTGGCTAAAACAAAGCACGATCGCGAACACTGACAGAAAGCGATGCGCTAAATCTCGCAGTACCATGGCCGACCCCGTTTGTAAAATTTTTCTTCAAAATAGCACACATCCCTAGCCGCTACCAGAATCAGAGCTTTTATTCGCTCGGCCCGAAAATGCGCAAGTATTTTCCTCTTTTGCGAAACTTTAGCGTGGCGTGTGGGTTGGGGTGACTGGGTTCGACTGTCATTTCGCTGCGAATATTCGCTTGGGATGTCGCTCACCAATCAGCCGTTTGTGTGCACGGCAATATTGGGACCGAGCTTGGGACGCGATCGGAAAACGATGATTTGCGGCTGCGGGTTGGCTAGGATGGTGCATTTCATTTTGGGATTGGCTATTCTGATATGATGGCGGTGCTCATTTTTCTGATTTCGATGCTGGTTGGTTGAACGCTTTGAACTAATGGACGCTTGATGGCTGAAAAGACTATTCGCCTGATGCAGTTTGTTTTCACGAGAGTGCCTTCGTTGCTTTCGCCGTTCATTCTTCTCCTAGTTTTTTGTTTCGCTTTCAATTGTTGCGCTGCTGATTTGGCGCAGACCCGGGCAACCTTTTACCGGGGCGAGTACAACGCGTGTATCGAGTTGGCCCAAGCGGAAGTAGATAAAGGCATTTGGAATGATGCCTGGTCGCGGCAATTGATAGAGTGTTTATTGGTAACCGGTCAGTATGCTGAAGCCTGCGAGGCCTACGAGAAGGTGGCCGATCGTTTTTCGACAAGTATCCCGTTACGAGTTTTAGCTGCTAGAGCTTATCGTTTTGCGGGGCAGCACGAGAAGGGGGATCGACTGCTGAAGGAGATTGTGGAACTTGTTCAGAATGCGCCGTGGCGTTTTTCCGACCGCGAAAATATGTTGGCGATCGGACGCTATCTGCTCAGTATTGGTGAAGACGCGCGGGCAGTGCTAAGCTCCTTTTACGACTACAGTTTGAAGTCCGATCCAAAATTCGTGGATGCGCATGTCGCAATCGCCGAGTTGGCTTTGGAAAAAGCGGACTATCAGGAGGCCGTCAAGTCGCTGGATGTGGCGGTGGATTTACGGCCGGACGATCCCGAGATTCACTACCTATTGGCCCGCGCTTGGGCGCCCTCCGAACCGGATCGTGCTGCGGAGCAACTCGACGCGGCCTTGAAGCTCAATCCGCGGCATCTTTCTAGCTTGCTGATGGTCGCTGAACGCATGATCGATTCAGAGAGTTACGATGAGGCCCGAGAGGTTCTGGAAAAAATCTTTCAGGTGAATCCAACCCAGCCGAGTGCGTGGAGTTTGTTGGCGGCTATCGAGCATTTGCGCGGCAACTATCGGCAGGAAGGCGAGTGCCGCAGTAAGGCTCTTGCGACTTGGGCCCAAAATCCAGAAGTCGATTACTTGGTCGGCAAAGTATTGTCCCAGCACTATCGATTCGAAGAAAGCGTAAAGTACCAACGTCGAGCGCTTCGGCTGTCACCGACTTTTACAGCTGCCAAATTCCAGCTGGCGCAGGATCTATTGCGAGTCGGCTTGGACGACGAGGGTTGGACCATCGTGGATCAAGTCGCTGATGCGGATAAGTATAATGTGGTGGCTTTCAATTTAAAAACGCTACAAGAACGTCTCTCGCAATTTGCCACACTCCAGGAGGATGGCTTTATCGTTCGCATGGATGCTCGCGAGTCCAGGATCTACGGCGGGCGCGTGTTGCAGCTCTTGAAGGAAGCGAAGCAAGTATTAGCCACGAAGTACGAACACGAACTGCGCGAACCGGTAACCGTCGAAATTTTTCCTCAGCAGAGCGATTTCGCGATTCGAACATTTGGACTTCCAGGTGGTGCCGGATTTCTTGGAGTCTGTTTCGGAAGTCTCATCACTGCAAACAGTCCTGCTTCGCAAGGAGAAAGTCCGTCGAATTGGGAGAGCGTTTTGTGGCACGAATTCTGTCATGTGATTACGTTGCAGAAAACCAATAACCGGATGCCGAGGTGGCTTAGCGAAGGTATCTCGGTTTACGAGGAAATCGAGCGCGATGCCAGCTGGGGGCAATCGCTGAGCCCAATGTACAAAGACATGTTGTTGGGCGAAGACTTCGTGCCGCTCTCGCAGTTGAGCAGTGCATTTTTGAACCCGAAGAGTCCATTGCATCTTCAATTCGCTTATTTTGAGTCTTCATTGGCGGTTCGCTATTTGGTTACCACGCAGGGCTTGCCGCTATTGCGAAAGTTGTTGGTTGATCTGGGGGCGGGGATACCGCTAGAGGAGGCTTTCGAGCGGCGTTATGGAGACACGGAAAAATTGGATAAAGACTTTCGAGAGTACATCGAGAAGCTTGCCAAGGACTTTCTTCCCGAAACGGATTTCGATCGCGACGGCCTGTCGCCGCAGGCTGGCGAGTCGGCCGTGGACCAATGGCTGAGTGAACGTCCGCAGAGCTACTATGCACAACGTTTGAAAGTCGAGTTTCTAATCAAGCAGAAGAAATGGCCCGAGGCGCTGAAGGCTGCCAGGAAACTCAAACTGTTGTATCCACAAGATGCAGAGGCTGGCGGCGCGCTCGACATGCTGGCCAGAATTGCCCGTGAAACGCAGGACAAGCAACTTGAAATCGAATCGCTCGAACAGATGGTCTCACTTTCAAGCGACAATGTGCCCGCTCTGCTGCGACTGACGGTGCTGTGTCGCGAAGCTAAATCCTGGGAAGCGTTGGCCAAATATTCGTCGCATTTGTTGGCAGTGCAGCCTCTCATCCCGAGCGGACATGAAGCCCAAATCGACGCGGCACGCCATCTCAACCAACCTGACCTGGCGGTGCCTTCGCTAGCGGCGCTCAAGGAAATGGAGCCACTCGACCCCGCCGGTTTGCACTTTCAGTCCGCTGAAATGTTATTTGCAGCGGGCAAAGTCCAAGAGGCTCGAATCGAAGCGATCTTGGCTCTCGAGTTCACGCCACGCTATCGAGCGGCCCAGCAGCTACTGAAACAGATTTATGCACGCTTGCACGCGACTGAGAATGAAGGCCACGCGTCGACGACTTTGCAGACCGCACAAGCGACGTCAACAGAGCCGTTAACAGCAGAAACAATTATGGCCCAACCAATAATAGTGGCCAGCCCCGACTCCGGTACGCCACCTAAACCATGACCTGCCGTTTTTGAATCGGCCATGAAATGAACTGGTTCCCGAGTTTTGATCGCGGAGCGGTCTGCGATACCATAGATTATTGGAAGCCTACCGATGCAAATCGCCAGAATCAAAGTCATCCTCGCGGCCATGGTGCTGATTGGTGTATCGGCCAGTGCGTTGTTGGCCGTGCAGCGCGGTTGGAGAGGTCGAGGGCGCGACCAAGATGATCGGGTTGGTGTTCCCGTTTGGGATCACGACCAGAATTTCTCCCACGATTCGTTTACGTTCGCGCGAGTCATCTATTCGGGCTGGGGGCCGGGATGGAGGACAGACTATCCCGATGCGGATCTTAATTTCTCACTGCGATTGCAGCAGTTGACCTCGATGAAAGTGAATCCACACCCGGTGCAGCTTGAGCTGACCGATCCGCGCATTTTCGACTACCCATTCCTGTACATGATTGAAGTCGGAGGGATTTCGCTTTCCCATCCGGAAATCGAGGCGATGCGTAAGTATTGTATGAACGGTGGCTTCATTATGATCGACGATTTCTGGGGTCAGCATGCGCTGGATAGTTTGCTGACGGTCTTGCAGCAGGTGTTTCCCGATCGCGTCCCACAGGAAGTGCCTTTGGAGCACGCCATATTCCAGTGTGTGTATCCCTTGCAAGAAAAACCTCAGATTCCCGCAATCCGCAACTGGGAATACACCGGTCGAACCTGGGAGGACCACGGACCGGGTAGCGAGACTCCGCACTACATGGCCATTTACGATGATGGCGGAAAAATAGTTATGTTCATATGCCACAATACTGATTTGGGAGACGGATGGGAGAGAGAGGGTGAGAACATGGAGTACTTTAGGGAGTTTGCAGTCAAGAAATCCTATCCTTTGGGAATTAACATCGTAACCTACGCTATGACGCATTAATAAAGAAAGTGCAACCAGTGAGTATAGATTTGTTAAGCGATGAACAAGAGCAAGTCGTAGTGGAGCACTTGCGCGAAAGCCGGGCGCGTATTGATCAAGAGCTTTCGAAGACGATTGTCGGTCAGAAGGAAGTAGTACAGCAGTTGCTCATCAGCCTACTGGCTGGAGGCCATTGTTTGATTACCGGTGCTCCCGGATTAGCGAAAACGTTGCTCGTTCGCAGCGTGGCTCAGATCTTTCATTTGAAGTTTGCTCGAATCCAGTTCACGCCGGACTTGATGCCTTCGGATATCACTGGTACTGAAATCCTCGAACAGCGCGAAGACGGCCAGCGCGAGATGCAGTTTGTGAAAGGTCCCGTGTTTGCTAATGTGATTCTTGCGGACGAGATCAATCGCACGCCACCGAAGACTCAGGCCGCATTGCTCGAAGCCATGCAGGAACACCAGGTTACCGTGGCTGGTAGACGATACGTGTTGGAAGAGCCTTTCTTCGTTTTGGCCACTCAAAATCCGATCGAAATGGAGGGCACTTATCCACTGCCCGAGGCGCAGTTGGACCGTTTTATGTTCAATGTGCTTATCGACTACCTTCCTCACAACGAAGAGCTGGATGTCGTGCTGCAAACTACGTCGAGGCGGTCGGAGTCGATCGAGCAGCTGTTTACTGGCGAGGATGTACTCAAGTTTCAGGAAGTGGTGCGTCGCGTTCCGATCGCTCGAGAAACAGCCGATTATGCCGTGCGCTTAGTGGCTTCCAGTCGTCCCGGTCGCCCTGAAGCAACTGCGTTCGTTAATGAATGGGTAAATTGGGGGGCAGGTCTTAGGGCCGCCCAAACGCTGGTGCTGGGTGCGAAAGCTCGCGCTCTGTTAGAGGGACGTTCGCACGCAAGTTTGGATGATATTCGCGCGCTGGCGGCTCCTACGTTGCGTCACCGTGTTCTGTTGAATTATAAGGCCGAGGCGGAAGGCGTTTCAATCGAAGATTGCATTAAAGAACTATTGAAAAGCTGCAAAGCATAAAATATGGCCGATCGAGAACAGGGTGCCGAGCGAGCCTCGCGTCAGCGTTGGTTTATTGATCCGTCGGCAATTATGCAGATCAAGAATTTGACGCTGCGAGCCAAGACTATTGTCGAAGGCTTTGCGGCGGGCCTCCACCGTAGCCCGCTGCACGGTTTTTCAGTCGAGTTCTCAGAGTATCGACCCTACGTTATCGGTGACGATCCACGCAACCTTGACTGGAAACTCTTGGCGCGGACGGACCGCTATTATGTCAAGCAGTACGAGGATGAAACCAATCGACGCTGCTATATTGCCGTCGATCAAAGCCGTTCAATGGCTTACGGAAACGGTCAGTACACCAAAGCTCAATATGCTCAGACTCTAGCAGCAACACTGGCTTATTATTTAAACCTGCAACGCGATGCTGTGGGTATCATGACCTGTGGCAACGCTACTCCCGAGTTTCTTCCGCCACGCCATCGTACTGGGCATCTGCAACAGATCATGCATCTGCTCGGGATGGAAAGCGCAGGAATCGATTCAAATCTGGCCAACTCGCTTTCGCAACTGGCCAGCCTGTCGAGGCGTCGTGGATTGGTTGTCCTGATCTCGGATTTACTCACCGAGCCCGAGAGCTTGTTTCAACCGCTTGGATATCTGCGAGGTCGTGGACATCAGATTCTGATTTTGCGAATCCTTGATAAAAGCGAAATCGATTTGCAGTTTGACAAAAGCACTATGCTCCGCGATATGGAAACCGGCAGAGAGATTTATGTCGACCCCGAGGCTGCTCGCCAGGATTATCAAAAGCGTTTTGCTGCACATAAGGAGCAATTGGTGGACATCTGCCATCGACGCGGTGCAAGGTTGAGCACGTTGACGATCGATCAGCCGCTTGATACCGCACTGCTCGAATTAATTACTACAACGCAAAGGATGGCGGCCAGCAGTGCGTCGGGGCGTACGTCGGGCAATGTTGTTGGCAATCGATCTATTACAGCAGGGGGCCGATAAACCATGGGTTTGTTGACTCCTCTCTACGCTCTCGCTGCCTTGGCCATAGTCGGACCGATCCTGTTCCACATGATCCGTCGCCAGCCTCAGGGGCAAATGCAGTTTAGCTCCCTGATGTTTCTGACTCCTTCGCCTCCACGCCTCACGCGTCGCAGTCGACTCGATAATTTATTTTTGTTGCTACTGCGAGCACTGGCGATTGGACTGATCGCAATAGCTTTTGCGCGACCGTACCTGCGGCAGGATAGTTTCTTGAATTCTACGCTGACAGGGCGTCGTCTGGTTGTGTTGGTTGACACGAGCGGCAGCATGCAACGCGCCGATGTTTGGTCTGGCGCCAAAGCAGAACTCGTCAAGCTATTAGACGAACTGTCTCCCAACGATCAAGTGGCTCTCTATACGATCGATAGCGAGTTGCGTTCCATACTGCCGATCGACAGCCAAGGACTGGCCGATGCCGCCGCTTCGCAACAGGCGGTACGCGCTGCAATCAACAATCTCCAGCCCACCTGGCAGCGCACCCAGTTGGCAGACGGCCTAAAATCGATCGCAGATTTGATCATGTCGGTTGCCATTGCGGGCAAGGCAGATCCAACGGCAGAGAATGAAGTCGTGTTGATCACCGATTTGCATAACGAAAGCCAACTTGACTCGTTGCAGGGATTTGCATGGCCCGAAACAATTAGCCTCGATGTTCGCCGTATCCTGCCCGCCATTCCAGGCAACGCTCGACCTAGCCTAATGAACAATGATGAAGCCGATGCGGCCGCGAGCGGCTCCAGCGAACCTACGCTGCGAGTGCGGATTGAAAACGAGGTCGCTTCGCAGGAGCAAGCTTTCCGCGTGTCCTGGGCCGATGCCAATGGCCCTCTGCTCGAAGGACAGACAACTGTCCAAGTCCCACCGGGACAAGTTCGCGTGGTGCCAATGTCCAATCAACCGACCGGAGCCACGCGCATTGTCCTGGATGGTGATGCATGGGATGCCGATAATTCGGCGTTTGTGGTGGAACCAATTGCTACTTTGGAACGTATCGTTTTTTGCGGCTCCGAACAGGCAAAGGCGGAAGACGATTTGAGCTACTTTCTGCAACGCGCTCCGCTGAGCACCGAGCTATATCGCCGCGAAGTCGTCAAATCAACTGTCGGTGAACTCGAGGTTTTACTAGCCGAACCGGAAACCAAGGCTGTCGTGCTCGAGCCCGTCGCTGAATTGGATCAACACGCTGCACTGTTGACGCAGTTCGTCCAGCGCGGTGGCATAGTGTTGGTGAGTTTCTCGCGTGGGCTGTCTGATAACTCGGATGCGTCTAGCTTGCTCAACGCGCTCATGGAAACATCGGGCATCGAAGTCAGCGAGGCTCCGGTAAGGGATTTCAGTTTGCTGTCGAAGATCGATTTCACTCACCCGGTTTTTTCCCCCTTCGCCGATCCTCGCTTCAATGATTTTGGGAAGATTCGTTTTTGGTCGCATCGACATGTCGTGCTGCCAGAGCAGAGCGATCTTCAAATTGTTGCGTCTTACGATGATCAAACGCCCATGCTGCTGGAAAAAAAGAAAGGCTCTGGTCGATTTTGGATCATTACCAGCGGCTGGCAGCCTGCGGCCAGCGGGTTAGGGTTGTCAAGCAAGTTTGTACCTTTAATGATGGGGTTGCTGGATCCCTTGGGGCGTTCCCGCGAAAAACAGTTCACGTACGAAGTTGGCGATAAAATCGATGTTGAGCAGTTTGTTGATCTCCATGTCAATGACTCTCAAGGCCAACCGCTCGAGGAAACGCACATGATTCGACAAGGCAAGCTGCTTTCGATTCTTACACCTGGCATGTACTGGCTCATTGGAGATCAGATGAAACGTCAAGTTGCAATTCAGTTGCCTGCGAGCGAAAGCCGGGTTACTCCACTGGACAGTGACCTGTTCGAGCAATACGGAATTAAGCTTGGCAAAGTTGAATCCGATGCCAGCCGCAGGGAAACGGTTCGACAACTTCAAGTTGAAGAGTTGGAGGGTAAACAGCGGCTGTGGCAATGGTTGCTCGCGGCATGTTTGGGGGTTTTGGGCTGTGAGACTCTGTTAGCTGGTTGGTTGGCAAAGCGCTAAGGCAGGACGTCCCATCTTAGATCTAGAATAATATTTAACGGAAATCCATCATGGATACTCGACTAAAACAGCGGCTTGCCTATGTTGCGAGACGCATCAATTCCGTAAAGCTCGGATGGAGTTTGGCTGGTGTATGGGTTGTGTCAGCGTTGGCGGGCTATCTGTTGATAGTTAGTGCACGCAATGGCGCAGCGATACCTGTGGACTTGGTGTGGTGGTGGCTTGGAGGGTCACTTGGTTTTGCGCTCGTTGTTTCCATCGTAATCCGACTTCGCAACCCAGATTGGAAGGGCATCGCCAATCGACTCGAGGAGCGGTTTCCAAACCTGGAGCAACGTTTGATTACAGCGACCGACATTCGGCCTCTTTCCGCCGACGGACGCTTGGGCTATCTGCAACGCTCGGTGATTTCAGAAGCACTGCGGCATGATGTGCATTACAGTTGGAGCGATCTGGTTTCGTCATCTCGAATTGGTTTCGCATGGCTGGCGAACATTCCCGCATTGTTATGTATGTTGCTAGTTGGCTGGGGTTTGTGGAAAGCACCTGAGACAGCCGCCGATGGGCTGGCAGCGCTGGCGAGTGCAAGTAAGGGAGTGTCGGCTCTGCCGATAATCCAGCCCGGCAATACTGAAATTGAACGCGGCTCGAGCGTGATTGTTACCGCTCGGTTCGATCAACATGTGCCCGACGAAGTCTGGTTGGTACATACTGTGGATGCGCCGAGCAAAGACAAGATGTCCGAACAAAACTCCGAGTCCAGTTCTGAATCACGGATCAAAATGCGGCCATCGTTGAACGATCCTATTTTTGCAGCCTACCTCTACGACATTAAGGAGCCATTGCAATATCGAGTTGAGTTCGACGGCGAGAATTCCGCCGTTTACCGCGTGGGTGTTTTCGAGTATCCGGCCCTGGTTCGCGCGGACGCTGAATTGGATTTTCCTGCTTACACGCAACAAGAACGCAAGGTCGTACTCGATACCAGACGAATTAGCGCGGCGGTCGGAACGAAGCTGACATGGAAGCTTAATTTGAACAAGCCCGTTGCCAAAGCGGAGTTGTTGTCAGAAGGTGATGAGCCGGTTGAGCTAACCGTCGCGGCTGAAGGCCCCCAGGTCGTTGAAACCTCGCTGGAACTGACGGAGAGCTGCGATTGGATATTGAAACTGACGGACACAGAAGGACGCACCAATCCGATCGAAACGACGCTGCGCGTAAAAGTTTTGGATAACAATCGGGCCAAAATCCAACTCTTGGCTGGCGGCGACGCACGCGTATCTCCGCTGGAGGAGTTTGAAGTCGCCGCCAAAGTGAATGACGATTTCGCTGTTAGTTCCGTCGGCATCGGCTATCAATTTGGTGGCGGTGAGCTGGTCGAGATTACTTCGCAGAAAGACCTTTCCAAGACGAAGGAAGTAAAACTCGCCGAGTTTATTGACATGGAAAAATTAGGGGCCGAAACAGATCAACTGCTGTCCTACTATGTGTGGGCTGAGGATCGCGGCGAAGATGGTAGTACGCGACGAACGGTTAGCGACATGTACTTTGCCGAAGTCCGTCCTTTCGAAGAGATCTTTCGCCAAGGACAACAACCCTCCGCGGAGCAGCAACAGCAGCAGCAACAACAGGGGAATGAGCAAACAGAAGAACTGCTCGAGTTGCAGAAACAGATTGTGATTGCATCCTGGAATGTCATGCGTGAGGCAAAAACCGAGAAACTGCTTGGTCGCTCGGCACCAGATCTGGTTACGATTGCTGAATCGCAGGATACCGCTCTTGGTCTGCTTGAGGAGAAAGCCGCCGAGTCTCAAGCGCCAGGCGCAGAAGCAATTGTGTCGCGGGCTGCAGAGAATATGCAGGCTGCGAGCGAGTTGCTGATCGCGACCAGTAAATCTCTTTCCAAGAGCGATCTCAACAAAGCGTTGTCGCAAGAGCAGGCTGCCTATCAAGAGTTGTTGAGATTGCAAAGCCGCGAGCATGAAGTCGTGCGGTCGCAGCGTTCCCAGTCTCAGTCGCAATCGCAACGATCGCAGTCTCGACAGCAACAAATAGACCAATTGGAACTTGACAATCAAGAGAATCGGTATGAGAACGAACGCCTTGCGCAAGAGCAACAGAGCCAAGAGCAAAGCGAGCTGCGACAGGTCATAAGTCGCATTCGTGAGCTGGCTGCCCGCCAGGAAGATTTGAACGAACAACTTCGCGAAATCCAAGCGGCACTACAAGCGGCCGAAACGGAGGAAGAACGCGAGGACCTGCAACGGCAACTCGAACGACTGCGCGAACAACAACAGCAAATGTTGGCTGATAGCGACGAATTGAAAGAACGCTTGGAGAATCAATCCAGCGAGTCAATGCAGGACGCGCAACAGCAAATGGAGCAGGCTCGCGAAAACCTGCAGCAATCCAGCGAGGCTCTGCGCCAAGGTGAGACGAGTCAAGCCCTCGCGGCGGGGACTCGGGCTGAACAGGAGCTCAAACAGCTACAAGACGAAGTACGTCAGCAGGCGGCCAATCAATTCCAAGAATCAATGCAGGATATGAAGCAAAAAGCGGCTGAATTGGAGAAGCGTCAAGAGCAACTCGTGCAACAGTTGAATGGGGGCCAGGAGGAGGCTTCATCGGGATTGCGCGCGCCCAAGGAAGAACTCGACGTGGCAGAACAACTGGGGCAGCAGCAGGCCGAGCTAAAACAGTTGCTAGAGAACATGCAAGAGACAGTCACACAGGCAGAGGATGCCGAGCCTTTGATGGCACAGAAATTGTACGACAGTTTTCGGCGTGCACAGCAAGAAAAAATCCAAGAACGTTTGGATGTTACGGAACAATTGGTGCGCAGGAATTTAGGGGCTCAAGCACGCGAGCTGGCGAGCGAGTCCATTCAAGATTTAAACACGCTTCGAACGGAAATCGATGAAGCGGCCGAAGCGGTGCTCGGAAGTGAAGTCGAGTCGCTCAGGTTGGCCCTCAGTCAACTAGATTCGCTTACTGAGCAATTGGATAACGAGATCGCCAATGCGACCGGTCGCAGCCAGCCGGGCGAGCAGACAAAGAACGCACCAGGCGACGCGCAGGCTCAACCTACAGGCGAGCCCCAAGCAACACAAGCAGCGCCCCAACAGCCACAGCAAGGGGCCTCACAGTCCGACCAACAGTCAGGGCAGCCTGGGCAACAATCCAGTGAACAAGCTCCGGGGCAACCGCAGGGCCAGCAGCAATCGCAACCAAACCAGCCACAATCCGAACAACCGCAACAACCTCAACCAGGTCAACAACCTCAACAGGGTCAACAACCTCAACAAGGTCAACAAGGTCAACAAGGTCAACAACCGCAACAAGGTCAACAGCCTGGACCGGGGCAACAGCCTCAACAAGGGCAGCCGCAAACTCAACAGCAACGGGCAGGTCAACCAGGATTGCGCGGAAACGCTGGCCAGTCGTCGCCGAATATTGCAGAACGGGAGGGCGCCAACGGCAATGAAACCAATCCGATTGCTGGCGATGGATTCCGTGATTGGTCGGATCGACTTCGAGATGTGGAGGAGTTAGTCGTAGACCCCGAATTGCGTTGGCAAGCGACAGAGATCCGGCAGGCTGCACGCGAGATGAGAACCGAGCTAAGGAAGCATGCGGCTGATCCCAAGTGGGCCGAGGTTGAAGACATGATTGCTTCACCGCTCCGCGAGCTGAAACGCAAAGTTGCGGATGAACTTATTCGTCGCGCAGCGGACAAGACTGAGATCGTGCCAATTGATCGCGACCCAGTTCCAAGTGAATTCAGTCGTAGTGTTCGCAAATACTTCGAGAATTTGGGGAGTGGCAACTAGTGTTCGAACTCCCAAACTCGGATTCACTGATACTCGGGGCTCGCGATTGGCTTTGGGCGGCAATTGTGCTCGTGACGTTTCTCGTTGCATTGGCAGTGTGGAGCTATGTTGCCCGCACGCGATTAACTGCGTTCACCGCACTGGCTATGTTTCTAAAGTTGCTGGCCGTTACTGCGCTTGCCTTTTGCTTGCTTGAGCCTATGCAACGATTGGAGCGACCGCGTCCCGGCGCGAATGTGATGGCGATTGTTGTTGACAATAGCCGTAGCATGGAGATTCGCCCTCCAGGAGAGTCGCGTAGTCCTGTAGAAAGATTGCGACCGCGACTCGATTCGCAATCGACCTGGCAAACCAGGCTTGCACAGGACTTTGATGTGCGGCGATATGCGTTCGACGATCGATTGCTGGCGGTGGATAATCTGCAGGAGTTGGACTTTGCCGGCAACAACTCTTCGCTAGCCGAGTCGATATCCACATTGCAGACGCGATTTGCAACACGCAACGTGGCTGGAGCATTGTTGTTTACCGATGGCGTGGCCACAGATGATTTGCAACGCGTACTGCGAGAAACGAACTTTACGTTTCCGATTTTTCCCGTCGTCTACGAGACGGCGCAGCAGCTGAAAGATATTTCGGTGGGCGTGCCCACGACCACCGTTTCTGCATTCGAGTTGGCGCCAGTTAGTGTCGAAGCCGCCGTGAAATCTATCGGCTTGGCTGGACGAGATATCGCCGTACGCCTTGTTGATCAAGCTGGCAAAACTCTCGAACGACAAGTAATCGCGTGCGACTCAGATAATTTCGAAGCCAGAGTGCGTTTTCAGTTTCAACCCACCGAACGCGGCTTACAGCTTGTTGAGTTGCGTGCGCAGCTGACCAGCGAAGACAGTGAAGAGAAAGAACTATCAAGCCGGCTCGAAGCGACCACCGCGAACAATGCGCGTCTGATGGCCATCGATCGAGGCGGCGGTCCCTATCGTTTACTATATGTCTCCGGAAGGCCTAACTGGGAGTTTAAGTTTATCCGCCGCGCGCTCGAAGAAGATATCGAGCTGCAGTTTCACGGTTTGGTGCGCATTGCCAAAAAAGAGCCAAAGTTTAGTTTTCGCGACAAAGTCGTCGAGTCAGCGAATCCCTTAAAGGCCGGTTTCAGCGATGACGAGGAAACTGTCGAGCAGTACGATGAGCCTGTGCTTCTGAAGATAGGCGAGGGGTCGGCCGAAGCACTGAAAGCCGGCTTTCCAAGCGGTGAAGAGGATTTGTTTGCTTATCATGCAATCATTCTGGATGATGTGGAATCGAGTTTTTTTACGCAACAACAAATGCTATTGATGCGGAGGTTTGTCGCAGAACGCGGTGGCGGGCTGATGATGCTTGGCGGCCAGGAGAGTTTTCTCGGCGGAGACTATCGGGATACGCCACTCGGCGATGTATTGCCTGTCTACCTGCGCGGTACCGAAGACACACCAGGCAAGTCGCAACCTGTACGTTACCAATTGACGCGCGAGGGTGGCCTTGAACCCTGGTTGCGTTTGCGTCCGAATCAGGCGGATGAAGCCAAACGATTTACTGAGATGCCGGACTTCTTGACTTGGAATGCTGCGGCAGAAATGAAACCTGGTGCATCGTTGTTAGCCGAAATCCACACCGCCGCCGGAACTAAGCCAGCTTTGGTCGCGCAGCGTTTTGGAACTGGACGATCGCTCGCCCTGTTAGTTGGGGACTTTTGGCGTTGGAGCATGCGGCGGGCTACACCCGATACTGACGATTTGGCTCAGAGTTGGCGTCAGGTCGCTCGTTGGCTGACCAGCGACGTCCCCAAACGTGTCAGTGTTGAGGTAAGTCCGCCCAGCGAGTCGATGCTGCCGCACAAGCTGACGATTACACTCCGCGATCCATCGTTCAAGGCAATGGATAACGCCACCGTGAAGCTAAAAGTAATTGAGCCCGATGGCGACGAGGTTGACGCGGTAGCCACACCTGATCCTCAGCGAGCTGGTGTCTACTTGGCTGAATATTGGTCGGCTCAGGACGGAGGGTATCGCTGTACGATCGAAGCTGTCGCGCCGGATGGCGAAGCCTTTGAGCCGTTAAAGACAGGCTGGACGGCACAACCAAGTGCCGCCGAATTCGCTCGAATCGAGCCAAACAACGAAATTCTAAAGCAGTTGGCAGAACGGTCCGGCGGTGAATTGGTTGAAGTGGATGATTTGGACAAATTTGTTGCTTCGCTTCCTACTCGCAAAGTTCCAATCACTGAGCAGCGAATAGAACCCCTTTGGCATCGTCCATGGTTAATTCTTGTGGCGATCGGCTGCCTTTGTACTGAGTGGGGACTGCGACGCTGGAAAGGGCTACCATAATGATTCGCTTAGCAACTTTGATCATCAGATCAATTTCGATGGGCAGTGTTTTTTTGCTTTGCCCCCTGGCTTACTCTCAGCAGCCGCTCGAATCGGAAGAGACTGAACATCTGATAGTTGTTGTTGGCGCGGCCGGTAGTCAGGAATACGAGCTTGAGTTTGAGGAATGGTCTAGACCGTGGTGCGAATTGGCCAAACTGCGTCGTTGGAAATTGACGTTGATTGGTACCAATGAGTCTTCATTTGATCCGACCTTGACGGCTCGCGACGCCCTGCAGCGGACGATTGGCGAGCACACTAGTCCGACGCAACGAATGTGGATCGTATTGTTGGGGCATGGTACAGCGAGTAAAGGTACAGCTAAGTTCAATTTGGTTGGGCCGGATGTTTCTGCCAAAGAGTTGTCCGACTGGCTCAAATCCGTATCGTGCCAGACGGTATTTGTGAATTGTTCGTCTGCCAGCGCTCCGTTCTTGACCGAGCTCGGAGGTAAGAACAGGATATTGCTGACAGCCACTCGCGCCGGTAGCGAGATTAATTTCTCTCGATTCGGTAAATTCCTGTCGCGCTCGGTCAGCGATTTGAGCGCAGATATCGATCACGATCAAGAAGTGTCATTGCTCGAAGCTTTTTTGGCGGCAAGTTCTCAGACCGAAAGGTTCTATAAGGAAGATGCACGGTTGGCAACCGAGCACGCTCTGCTCGACGACAATGGAGATCGCGCAGGCATCACCAGCGATTTTTATCGTGGTATTCGCCCAACCAAGTCGGCCGCAAAGGGGAAGAACCTTGATGGTGCGACAGCCAGCCGCATTATTCTTTTCTCATCGCCAGATGCACCTCGACTATCTCCCGAGTTGGAGCGCGAACGAACCGAGATTGAAATCCGAATCGATAAGCTGCGAGAGTCGAAAGCCACGTTGCCGTTGGACGACTATTACACCTCGCTGGAAGAGCTGCTCCTGCAGCTGGCAGCTGTCTATGATCGAGGCAGTTGACGGAGATTGGCGTTATACTCCGAATTGCGCATAACAAGTGCACGATCTAGTTGACAGCAACGTATCGTAGAATACAATTCAGGCCAGGTCGGACCGCACTTGAGTCATCTTGGTGCGGAGTTATCGCTACGGTGTACAATCATCGTCTAGTTTCTATTTGCCTTCTTCTTGCGTACGGCATACCGGCTGCGGTTGGGCCTTACTGGCACAGCCATCAGGACTTATCCTCCCATATCGCTTGCACGGGAGTCGCCTGTGCTGATTCTCCATGCGCGGAGCAGTCTTGCGATGCACAGGGTTGCAATGCCAAGTCTTCAGGTGTTTCCGAGCAGAGCGATTGCAGTTTTGGTTGCGTCTGCCCTGCTCAAGCAACAGAGGAAGGCTGCCAGCGCCATGAGTCGCAAGCCGAAAACTCGTCAGCGAAAACATGTGTAACTGGGCTTCATCGCTGTTCTGGCCATTGTGCCATCTGCGCCTTTTACGCCCAGTCTTCACACGCCTCCCCGCGGTGTGCAGCTCCGACGCCAACCGCCCTCTGGGCCTGGTTAAGGGCTGTTTCACCTACTGCCGAAGCGACACCGCTTCGTGGCTTTTCTGCACGTGGGCCACCCGCTGCTCTGCTCTTGATTGCCTGACAGGGTTCACGACTGACTGGGTTCTTGCCTGACCGAATCCAAGCCGCTTGGTGACAAATCGAGTCTTGGAGAGTCAGCGCGTTCGTAGGTCTGTGTCGTGTATCGGTGGATCATCGCTCAGCATCGTGCGTTTTCTTGCTGTCGTCTTTCGCTCCGCGAAAGAACTTAACGACGCTACTTTCGCGGAGCGAAGGGCGACATTGTTTTCACTCGATGCTACGGCAGTCGGGCGGTCGTCGCTGCGCATATTAATCTCATGTCATGTGCCCGTTCAGCTTTCAGCTGTGTGGTGCACGGTCCTAAACAACTTCTCGCTAATTTTAAGTAAGCGAGACATGGCTTAAGAACAACTATTTCAAATGGATTAGCAAGTGACTTCAAAATCTTTCAGTATTCGCAGCCTAATCGCGTGGCTGGCATGTGTCAGCCTGAATTCAATCGCGAGTGGCGATTGGACCAGTTTTCGTGCTGGAGGGGCTTCGCAGGTTGACAGCAAATTGCCGCTCAAGTGGACCGTCGAGCAAGGTATCGCTTGGCAACACGAAGTCCCTGGCTACGGGCAGTCGACTCCTGTCATTGCTGCGGGACGCGTCTACGTGACCGCCGTCGAAGGTGCTCGCAAAGAGCAATCGCTTATTCTGTGTTATGAGCTTGGATCAGGCGAAGAGATTTGGCGATATGCACTCAATTCCGCGAACCCGTCTCCGTCGAACTACATGGCTTCGCGCGCAGCTCCCACTCCGATCGTTGATACACGCGGCGTGTACGCGTTTTTCGAGACCGGTGATGTGGTGGCGGTTAGCTTGCAAGGTGAACTACTTTGGAAACGCGATCTCACGGCAGACTACGGCCAGTTCGATAACAACCATGGCCTGGGAGCATCTCCGGCTCAAAACGCGTCGCTCTTGTTTCTGAACATTGAGCATCGTGGTCCTTCTTACCTACTCGCGATCGATAAGCTTGCTGGCCAAACCGCCTGGAAGGTGGCGCGCGAATCGGGCTCGTCCTGGTCTTCGCCGATCGTGGCTGACGCAGGCGGAGTGGAGCAAGTTATCGTGAGTTCGGCAGGCAGCGTGAGCGGTTACGACCCGACCAATGGAAATCAGCTATGGACGCTGGGCGGGCTGGAGGGCAACACCGTGCCATCACCCACAGCCATCGGCAGCAAGTTGTTCATCGGAGCGAGACTGCCTGAGTTTGCCGAAGAGGGGAGCGTTCGTAACAACTGCTGCATCGATCTCTCTCGCGTTAGTTCCGATGGTCCCAAAATCTTATGGCGATCCGACAAAGTGGTAAGCGATTACTGCAGTCCAGTTCAAGTGGGCGAAGTGGCATACTTTGTGAACAAAGGCGGCATCCTCTACTGCGTCGATGCGGAAACGGGTGACTTGCATTACGTCAAGCGATTGGGGACCGACTGTTGGGGCACGCCAATCGCCTCTGGAGATCTCGTTTACTTTTTTGGCAAGGATGGCACGACGCAAGTCATCAAAGCCAGTAATGAGTATGAATTGGTCTCGTCCAATTCTCTATGGGATGAGAGCACTCCGCCCAAGCCTGAACAGTACGTTGAGTTCTCGGCAAGCGGACATGGGCATGGGGCTGAACACGGGGATAGTGCAGAAGGTGTTACTGCGGAGCAATCCAGGCAGCCTCGTGGTAGTAGTGGCGGCCCACGCGCTGGTGGCGTGGGCGGTGGCATGCTGGCGGCCATGATGGCGGGTGACAAGAACGAGGACGGGATCCTTCAGCCCGATGAGATCAGTCCGGATTTTAAGCCGATGCTAGCGCGCATCGATACCAATCACGATGGAAGCCTCGATGCAGCCGAGCTCAAGGCAATGGCCGAGAGCTTCGCCGCTCGACGCGCCGATTCTCAGGCAGCAGCGCGTGATCCAATCGTCTACGGCGCGGCCGCCTCCGATGGCCGTATCGTAATTCGCACCGGGACGCGTCTGTATTGCATTCAGTGAGAATGCTAGGCCAGCGAACAAATCGCCTGGCCAGTTGAGCCTATCCGACATCAGCCGAAAGGCGCCTGCCGCGGCTGGTTCGGTGCAAACCAGCGTTTCCTATCAGCCGCAGTGCGCTAGCACCCGGTTCCGATTGGGGTTGGTCCCAGGTTTCCATAAGGTTTAACCGGACGCTAACGCGTGGCAGCTGATGAAATCCACAAAGTACTTTTGAAAGAAGAATTTATGAGAATCCATTTACAAATCCTTGCTAGTCTGAGCCTGGCGCTCGGCGGTTTTGCCTTGACGCATGCCCAGAACAACGAGCGGACCGTCGCGCGTCTGTTCTGGCAAGACGCTTCGGACCAGTCGCTGAAAACTGCGGATCTTAAACGCGGTCAGGCTTGGAGTTTACAGGCTGCCGAAGTGCCGGGCTTCCCCAAGCTCGATGCGGACAAGCAGATGCATGTCCTGATGCAACAAGCCGAGGGAATTCTACTGACGGGAGTTCATGACGTCGAAAACGGGAATTTTCAAAGTGGCTGGGTCGCCATCGATGCTGGTGTCATTCAGGAAGCTCACGGCGATCACTTTCACTGGCTCTATGACGCGCAGCCCAAGCTACTGACCACTCGGCTTGATGATCAGCAAGGCAATCCGGCTCACGTGTATTTGCATGATGGGGCATTCTACCTAGCCAACGACAAGAAAAATGGTTTCACGGTTGTCGTGCCTTCGCAATTGCGCATCAACCAGGGCGCCAACGCGGATCGATTTGTCAGTGCCGGTGGTGGGCACATCACGCTGGCTGTTGCGAAGGGACAAGTGGCCTATTCGACTTGGATTGATCGCGACGGTGACAACGTTGGTCGTGTCGACGTGGTGGGGCTCGGTAGCCAAAGTGGACGCAGCTATCATTTCCATCTGCCCAGTGGAGGAATCCATGGTGCAACGACTTGTTCCGGCAAAGTGTTCTTTGCGCCCAGTGACGGAATCTGTTGGGTCGAGGCGGATCTCAGCTTGAGCAAGCAGCCCGCTTCGGTTGTCGTGAACCACGTATCGCTGGGCGAGGACGCGGGCGGGAACCCACGTCGAACCGGCGCCTTCGAGACTTCGGGCAACTATGTGCTCTTCAATACAGGACGAGGAGCAACAACTGAGCTGTGTCTGCTGGACGCGGCGAGTCCCAAGCCGGCGCTGATGAGAGTTGCTCTGTCCGTAGCCGAAGGCAATTCTGCCACCACACCGACTGTGGTCCAGTCCCGCACGGGCGAATCGTTCGCGTTGCTGTTCGAAGAAAGCCTAAGTAGGGAACTTCCTGAAAAGCTGCACGTGATTGCTCTCGATCCCAATCGCGACGGCAACTACTCCGATGCAAAACACCGCTCGTCGATCACTGTAGGCCACAGTCTGATTGAGGGTCACAGTGGCCATCACGAGGCGACGGCCATCGGTCGCGCTTTCGTAGCTTTCAGCAATCCAGGAGACGGAACCATCACGATTGTTTCTACCAGCGATTGGGCACCGCAAGCCACACTTCAGGTTGGCGGCACGCCTACGCGCATCATCGCCGTGGGAGGCTAAGCATGTTTGACAAGTATTATCGCTGGGGCTGTGCATTGAGGTTGGCTCTGCTCGTTGGTGCAGTTGGGTGCCAAGGCCAGGTCGACGTGGAGACTAGCCAAGCCCAGCCCGACGCAACCAACGCCCACGACCACGAGAGTTCCTCCGTGGAGCAGGCTGCGACCTTTCGCGAATCTGTCGTAGGTATCAAGGCACTGGCGACCCAGATCTGCAAGGCGTTCGCGGATGGCACGCCCGATGATGCGCACGGCGCGCTGCATGATGTGGGGCACTCGCTGGAGAAGTTGCCCGCGCTTGCTGCACAGGAGGGCAAGCTGACTGAGGAACAGATGACGGTCGTCAACGAAGCTGTCGAGGCACTGTTCGATGGCTTTGGCAAGCTTGATGACACGCTGCATGGCGGTGAAGAAGTCGATATCGCAGCCATTGAAGGCATGCTCACGGAAACTCTAGCGAAGCTCAACGAGGTAGCAAAATGAAATGTGAACGAACCCTAAGTCGCCGGCAGCAATTGAAGCTGCTTGGTGTTGCCGTCTTCGGCATCGGGCTTCCAGGTAGCATGGGGTGTCAGGGCGAACACGATTCGTCCTATGCGGACCTGAAACGAAAAGTGCTGTTGGCCGAGTTACCTTCGGATGTTTCCTCACTGAGCGAAGCCTATGCGACCTACGAAGAGGCCAAACGCGTAAGAGTGGTTGGCCGCATCTATTCATCGCTCGGCTCGCCCTTTGATCCCGACTCGGCGGTCTTCAACTTTATCGAACTTCCAAAGCCTGGCCACTCGCACGACGACCCAGGCGATTGTCCATTCTGCAAGCGTGACATGGAGAATGCAGCGCAAGCCATTGTGCAAGTAGTGCAGGAATCCGGAGAAATCCTCAAGCCATCCGCAGAAGTTCTATTTGGGCTGAGCAAGAACCAAGATTTGGTCGTTGAGGGCACAGCGACCAAAGTCGACGACATCATGGTGATCAGTGCCAGCGCTTTGCATGTGCTGGCGGCTGAGAAAGCGGCTGAGTTTGCTGAGCGCATTCATGGTTAACGAAATTATACCCGTCAACCTATCCGGCAACAAACAGGACTCCGCCACCCAAGTTCCGTCCACCTCGACGGAGCACGGCGAGTCTGGGAACTTGTGGCTAGCCTACGTACGCATGCTCGGGATTCCGACGGCATTGTGTAGCTCCATCGGTGCGGTATTGCGTCAACTCGAGTGCTCGCTGCGCGATGAACCGACAAATTGGGGTGCCGCCAGCTTGCTTGTCGGAATTGGGCTGAGCATGGCATTCACGCTGTGGTTGGGCACGTCGCGAGGTCCACGTGCCATTGTAGTAGTGGCTATTCTCTGCAGCTCTATTATGGTAGGCGGCCTGGGATGGATGGACCTTTGTGAGGAGCTCCGCTCGCTCTACCTCGTATTGATTGGCGTCGCGGTTGCAATTGGTGGTGCCGTCGTCAAGAGCCAGTTGGAGTGTTCAAGTGCTCGAGCAATTCGTAAACACGATCACGATTCGTCACAGACAGCTAGCGAAGTGATTCTGCCACAGGATGCACAACAAACCACTGCACTTTCGAACTCCATTTCCGAAACGCCGGGGTCGGATGTTGCCGCCCAGAGCAGTGCAGGTGCAGAAACTGTTGCAGAGGAAGTGACAGGAGATTTAGGAGCTGTGATTGCGGAGCGACGTCCGTTTTGGGCACGACACGCCCTTGGCATCATGCTGGCGACAGGCTTTCTGATCTACATGGTCATCGTGCCGGCAATTGGCATGCTAATTGAATGGGTGAAACCCACAGTCGTTGCGAGTCGCTTGTTGACGGATATGAGCCTCAGTGAAAGCATCCGCTTGCATGCGTTGTCTGGCGTCGTCATGTTAATATTTCTAGCCGCTGGTGCAAGTATTGGTAGCTTTCTGAATGTAGTCATCTACCGACTTCCGCGTCGACGCGCGTTGCTGTGGCCGCCGTCGGCTTGCCCCAACTGCGAGACAAGAATTGCGGGCAAGGACAACGTGCCAATCCTGGCTTGGCTCAAGCTGGGCGGTCGCTGCCGCCAGTGCCGAGTTGCGATTTCTGCGAGGTATCCGCTTGTCGAAGCGCTGGTTGGAGCGATTTCTGTTCTTTTCTACTACAGGGAACTATTGTCCGGTGGAGCCAATTTGCCGGTTCGACAGCCCAATTTTTACAATGGTATCGTCTGGATTCTGTTATACACCAAGTGGGACCTGGTATCGCTCTACTTCTTCCACATGTTGCTCCTGACATTGTTGTTGGCGTGGGGCATGATCAACTACGATCGCTTCCGAGTGCCGTGGGCGAGTGTGTTGCTGACGAGCGGTTTGTTCGTATGTTTGCCGTCAGTGTTTCCGCATCTGAACCCGACGATAGCGGATTGGCCGTTGGAACAGCTTCCCGTGCCGTCTGCCATGCTCGCCACAGCCATAGGATTTCTCACTGGTGGAGTATTGGGACTAATCCTGGAGTTTGTCTTTCGCTACCTGCGAACGAACGAACTGCACGCGATGTCAAGGCCTGCGCCACTTACGGAACAATTCGAGTTGGCTCTCGCCAGTGAGAGCGTTGACGTCCATGCAGTTGAATTGCAGGGTGCCCCGTTTCCGAATGGGTATGGCTCCGGCTATGGCCACGAGAACGTCCCTTTATCATCCGCGCAAGTGCAGACTTCAACGCCAGCAATGATTGATGGCGCTGTGGACCTTTATGGGGCCGCATCGAATTCTCCGACAATGCGCGGCAATGCAGCTGCTAGCCTGGCGCTGGTCGGGGCGGCGTTGGGGTTCAAAGCGGTAGCCATCGTCGCTTTGCTGACAGTTGTTGGCGGCTTTCTCACGCTTGCAGCGCAATTCATTTCCAACAAGCTTGCTGGAAGAAATTTCGCGCGTCCAGTTCCTTTAACGCTCACGACGTTTGGCTGCACTGTGCTGCTCTTGCTGTCATGGTCGTTCGCCCATCGCTCTGTCACCCAATACCTATAGCCCATCGATAGCCATGGACAGAAAGCCCCACAACACGTCGAAACAAGCTCCACCGATTGTATCGAGAGAGTTCTTGTTTTGGCTAGCGGCAGGAGTACTTGCCTACCCTTTGATCGTACCACTGCTTGCGCTTGAGTCGATGGCACTGGCTGAGTCGATCTTGCAGTTCGGTATTCTTCATCAAGCGACGATACTGTTCTTGCTGGCGATTGTAACCGTGAGTATCGCCGCTGAGATGATCACGCGGGGTTGGCAAGGTCGCTACCTACCCTCCTTGATCGCGGTGGTGCTGCTCCTGGCGTCAGTCCAACCAGCCACCGAGTGCTGCACCAGCCTGGTGGCTGCCATCTCGGGCATGCTGCCTTGGTCCGAAGTCAATCCACTCGACGCCATCATCCATATGACGCCCATGGTCGGTTGCACTCTCATTATGGTAGAGCCGCCGGTCGTTGGCGGAAACGGAACTGGCCTGCGTTCGTCAAGCCGAAGCTTGAACTGAAGATCCGTTTCCAGAAGTCGTTTTGAATGACGAGCAAGTGAGCTAGTGTGACGATGTCCGTATTGCCAACCAACAGAAAAACAATAGCAGTCAAAACTGGATGGTACACGTCACTCCAGCGTTGGAGGACGTGGTGCCTGCTGTTGTTCTATGGCTTTCCAGCTTGTCTGGGGCCGCACTGGCACCATCACGACCACGAACACGATCACCACATACCGTCATCATCTTGCCAGTCTGATTTGCAGGGGGCACCGAAATGCGTACAGGTGTGCTCGGAGTGTGAGTGTTGTGCGGAGCCGACCAGCTGTGTTTCGGCAAACCGCTGTAGGAGTGTTGCGTCCGCACTGCTGGACGGCTACCGGTTACTGCACATTCGGCACTCGTGCGCGATCTGCGCCTACTACGCCCAAGCTATTGTTTTGGCTGGTGAAAGTAGCCTTGCGTCGTCGATCGCTTCCCAGGATTTCATTTCCAGGGCTAGCGAATCTCCTTGGATAAGATCCATTTTGCGGGCCAATTCACGCGGCCCTCCAGCAGCGACTTTGCTCTCGGAATCGCCAGGCGGCCATCTAACAATCGCCGATGGCTTGCCTTTAAGCAATGCCAAGTCGCATTGATATTGATTCAACCGGACGCTTTCGCGTCAAGGCTGGAGCTCGCTAACCCATTCAGTTTTGAAATTTTTACCACAAGAAATATTGGGAAGACTATGAACAATCAACAGCGTCAAGCTTTCACGCTCGTAGAACTACTCGTTGTCATTGCCATCATCGGCATACTCGTTGGGTTGTTGCTGCCCGCAGTTCAAGCGGCGCGCGAAGCCGCGCGTCGCATGCAGTGCTCCAATAATCTCAAGCAGTTGGCCCTCGCGACTCACAATTACGAATCCTCGTACAAACGATTTCCTGGCTTGACTGGCTCGAGTTCCTTTTCTCCGCAAGCCAGAGTGCTATCGTACATCGAGCAAGGTAATCTGCAGAACCTGATTGACTTTTCGCAACCACTTTTCGTGGGACCAGCATGGGCAGCTCGACTGAACCCTGTGTTTGTTCCCGCTGCGCAAACGGCAGTACCTGTGTTCCTCTGTCCGAGTGACGGGCTTGAACCTAGCCGCGTTACGACGGACGCCACCGGGGCGTCCGTCAACGTAGCCGGAACGAACTACATGTTCTCTTATGGTTCCGGTACGACTACTCACTACGACGATCGCTACACGACAGATGGCATCGTCTGGGAGAACTCGTGGGCTCGGTTTGGAGACATCGCAGATGGTACCTCAAACACTGTCTTGCTCAGTGAGGCCTTGCTGGGGGACGGGGCAGTCAGCGTGACAGTTCCCGAAGGGAATGCCCTGCAGCGTCGCATTGCTTCCTGGCCAGGTTCGTCCAGCAATCCTGCGCCGCACCCAGGATTTAACTTGGGAGGCGCCACGATTTCCAACCCCGACCTTGCTACGGTATTTCCGAGTCAGATGACCTCTTACCGTGGCAGCCGAGGTGAATCCTGGATTCGCGGTGTTCCCTACGCCGTCGTAACGAACGGCTATCTTACTCCCAACAGTGCGATTCCTGACGTGAACGTACACGGACGAGGGTGGTTCGCCCCACGCAGTTTTCATACTGGCGGTGTGAATTTGGCCCTGGCCGACGGCAGCGTGCAATTCGTCTCGAACGGGGTCGATCGAAGAGTCCACTGGTCTCTACACTCACGCAATGGCGGTGAAGTAATAGACCATGGTGCCCTGGGGCTCTAGTGGCATTATCACTGATGGAGATCCCGTGCGGCCAGTTTGGCCGTGCGGAGCTCCTGAGGTTAATGGTCCCGGCGGTAAAGAGCTGGTTTGCTCGCTGGGTCGATAACGCAGGTTAATGTGCTAGCTAGCAGTAGAGCAGAACACTATATGCGCATTGCGGCTGAAGAATAATCAAGGGCTAACGGGCTGCGGTTGATTACAGATTTGGCAACTTAATTTCGCGAGAATCCCTGATTATTGGAACTAGGAGGTTGAAGTGGTATTTACTAGGATTTTGAAACGAAACGTTGTATTGCTCCTTGCCGTCTGCTCAGCCGCCCTGACTGGCTGCGTACAGTCGGTGTCGACCTTGCCTGCAAAAATCCATTTTCCGCCGAAACTCATGGCAGACGGTCAGACCTGGATCAAGCAAGCCTGGGAGGAAAGGCACGACAAGCGAGTTGCAAACGTATTCAAGAAGCATGCTTATTTGGCGGGTAATCCAGCCCTGGAAGGGCAACGAGTCGCCTACGCCAATGAACGTGGCAGCGAGCGATGTTATTGGGTCACGCCCAGTCAAGACGGCGCTCAGTGGCTGTACATCGAATTCAAGGGGCACCTTTCCGACGATCCAGTCGAAGGCTTCGGTGCACCCTTTCAGTAGAGAAATGTTGCTGATTGGTTGATGGCTTCCTTAGCGGCCATGGCAGGCTTTGTATTTCTTGCCGCTGCCGCAGGGGCATGGGTCGTTTCGGCCTACTTTAACGTCTGTATTGCGGATCGGCTCGGGGCGGGATGCGGCCGATTCACCGGCACGGTCGGCTACGGCCAGGTCTGCGACTTGCTGTTTGGCCAACCCGAGGTGATTGGGAGGCGGAGCATGTTGAGCGTTGGTTTCGTGCCAGGTGCTGGCGATGAAGCCTTCGTCGAGTGCTTCCATGCGAAAGATGAGGTCGGTCATCCGCTCTCCGATAGCGAACCACATGTCACCATACATGCGCATACCTTCGCGCTTGTATTCAACTTTTGGGTCCATTTGAGCGTAGCTTTTAAGGCTTATGGCACTACGCAAGTGATCCATGGCCAGCAAGTGATCTTTCCAGGCACTATCGACGATGCTCAGCAGGACCTGCCGTTCCATGCGGCGAATTTCAGGGTGGTAACGATCCGCAACGGCTTGGCTTACCTTGCGTTGCAGTTCGCTCTCGTCCATTTCCCCAATTTGATCTGGAGAGATTGAGCAATGCAGCGAAGTGGCCAGCCAATCACTGAGCGACCCGAGCGCTCCATTGCTGCCAGCGACATACTTAGCCGATGTGTTGGGCTCTGCGTCGCCGAAGAACTCCTTAACGCGGGCTTCGGCTTCGGCAGCGTGCTTTTCGCCTGCCAGATAGTGAGCCTCGCTTCGCGACACAAGTTTCTCGCGAAGTTCGCCGAGCATTTCGGTAGAGACTTCTTCGTCGGCAATATCGGTGTCAAATCGAGATTTGGCCCATGCGACCAAAGAATCTTTGTCGAGTTGGTACTGGTTATTCCCCACAGGCCGGCCAAACCTTGTAATGCCAGCCAAGACCGGGTATTCCGACTCCTTGAGTCGATACGCGGTTTCGGCGGCTTTGGTCAATTCAGCGCGAATATCGTCTGCTTCCCGCGCGCGAAAATCCTCTGCGTCGAGTTCGATGTCAAATTTGTTCTTCATCCAACCGACAAGCATTTGCAGGCCGTAATCGCCATCGAGCATGGGCGCTCCTTCGCTCAGATCGGAGGCAGCCAATCGTTCGAAGACGCGCTCGATCAACCTTTCATCAATCTGATCGCGGGGAATTCGCTTCAGGTCATTGACGCTGTAGTTGGTTCCATATCGCGTGTTGACCCATTTGCTGAGGGCTGACCAATTCCAGTCGTCTTGGTCTTCCTCTTGAGGTAGGTTTTCTTCGATAGCATCGAGAATTTGCGTTTCAGCGGAGCGTTCGGCCGCGTCGATGGCGTATGCCGATGCGGTACCTGGATCGAGGTTGCGGAAATCTCGGGCTTCGAGTTCGCAGGAGAGTTTCTTGCTGGCCCATTTCGTATACGCTTCCGCGCCAAAAAGCGGATCGGTATACATTTTCACGTAATGTTCGATTTGTTGCGAAATCTGTTCCAACACCAAGTGCCTACAGCCAACACCATCAAGAATTTGCTGACGGTAGGAATAGATTCGCTTGCGTTGTTGATCCATCACTTCGTCGTATTCAAGCAGATTCTTGCGAATCTCAAAATTGCGCTCTTCGACCTTCTTTTGCGCAGCCGTGATGCGGCGACTTACAAAAGTATTCTCGATCGCCTCGCCTTCTCCCATCCCCAATTTTCCCATCATTCCTCGGACCCAATCGCCGGCGAAGATCCGCATCAAGTCATCTTCTAACGACAGGTAGAATCGGCTGCTGCCGGGGTCGCCCTGGCGACCGCAACGACCGCGCAGCTGCAAATCGATGCGTCGAGATTCGTGCCGTTCGGTACCAATCACGTACAGTCCGCCGATGTCGCGAACTTTTTCACCGGCCTCTTTCATCTTTTCGCGAGACTCGATTTCCGCGATGAGCGACTCCCATTCGCTCTGTGGGACATCCAGTCGCGTGGCGTATTTATCCTGCAGCTGAGCCCATGCCATGGTTTCAGGATTACCACCTAGAATGATGTCCGTACCGCGCCCGGCCATATTAGTAGCAATCGTGACTGCACCCAGTCGGCCAGCTTGAGCAATAATTTGAGCTTCTCGACCGTGGTGCTTCGCATTGAGCACTTGATGCGGGATGCCACGCAATTCCAATTGTCGGGAGAGCTGCTCGCTTTTTTCAATGGAGACAGTACCAATTAGAACTGGTCGGCCTCGGCGGCTGAGCTCTTTGATGTCGCTAACTGCCACCGTCTTTTCTTCGCGCGAATCATTCAGCTTTACCGTCAGCTCTTTGTCGTTCTCTTTGGTGATTGCACCAACTAATTCGGAGCCATCGCGCAAAAGCAGCAAGTCGCATTTGGTGGTTCGCTCGACGTCTTCAGCGACTGCGGCGAACTTTTCTTTCTCGGTCAAGTAGATCGTGTCAGCAAACTCGATGCGTTTCATCCCGCGATTTGTAGGGATTGCCACTACATCCAGTTTATAGATTTTCAGAAACTCGCTGGCCTCGGTCATCGCGGTACCGGTCATGCCCGCGATCTTGTCGTAGAGTTTGAAGAAGTTTTGCAGGGTAATGGTGGCCAGGGTCTGCGTTTCTTCCTTGATCTTCACACCTTCCTTGGCTTCGACGGCTTGGTGCAAGCCATCGGACCATTGACGACCTTCCATGAGACGACCTGTAAAGTCGTCGACAATAACAATCGTGTTGTCTTTGACGACATAATTGACATCGCACTTGTACAGAAAATGCGCTTTCAGCGCATTGTCGATCAGGTGAGGCCATTCCATGTTGCCGGCCGTGTAGAAGCTCTCGACACCGGCCAGTTTTTCCGCAGCCCGCACGCCATCATCGGTGAGGTTTACGGTGTGGTCTTTTTCGTTGACAGCGAAGTGGAGATCCTTCTTTAACTGCCGCGCAACGCGATCGGCGTCCGAGTACTTGCCGATGTCCTGGTGCGCCGGACCAGAGATGATCAGGGGTGTCCTGGCTTCGTCGATCAAGATGTTGTCGACTTCGTCGATGATCGCGTAAGCCAAAGGTCCTTGGACCTGTTGCAGATGCTTGGGAAATCGATTGTCGTTTCGGGCTGCTAGCCGCATATTGTCGCGCAAGTAATCAAAACCAAGCTCATTATTCGTGGCGTAGGTAATATCTTTTGCGTAGGCGGCTTGCCGCTGATCATTGTCCAATCCGCTTTGAATGCTGGCGACAGACAA
>JBGSTP010000011.1:0-4242 GCA_041736515.1 Pirellulaceae bacterium | reverse complement strand
CGGAACGTCGACATGGAAAATGATCTGGCCTGAGGCGGATCATCCTGATGTTGTCGACATAGTTTGGGACCCAAACAACAACAGTGACGAATACTGCGCTCCTGGACGAATTACCTGCGATGGAAAAAGTTTTCAAGTTGCTTGGCGCAGCGACGATTCGATTTCGGGCCCAGCGATTCGCCCGACCGAGTTCAGTTCAGGTGATGGCATCAGCTACTTTGAATGCGTAAGGAAGCAACCAGCAGATCCGTCTCCGACTTCGACGAGTTCTGACGCAACCGTTGGTCCAAAGTACTCCGGCCATCCGATCTCGTGGTGGTTGGATAGCTACTGGGACAATGCAACTGCAATTCCGAAAACGGCGGAGAATGCTGCACAGGAATACGTTGCCTCCGAAGCAATCCGCAAACTTCGCGAAAAGCCGGAATGCAAAGCCGCTATCGAGGCCGCGTTAGCGAAATGGTTCGCGTCGGTTGAACATGAAGTCAATGAGATTCAACTGGTTCGCGCTGCCAAGTGCTTTGTAGTTGCCGCTGGGACGGAGCATCAAGAACTTGCAGTGGCCTATTTGTTCAAGATTTGGAGGCAGTTGCCAACGCTTACTCTTGAAAAGCAGATTGAGCTTGCAAGCGACCAGAATGACGAGACGGAACTCAATGCCCTTTTGAAGCAACTTGTGCTCAACGATGAACTCGCGATTCAGTTTGCTGAACGGCTAACCAACGGAACTTCCAGCGATCGGGCGTTCGTGACGTACTACTTGTTTTCAAGTACCGGGCTGAAGGATGAGAAGGATCCCAAAGTCGCAGAGTTGAATACCTGGCTTCACAACCACCGCGAACTGTTCATCCCAGCTTTCGCAGCCGCTTTGAAGGACGAAAGCGAGCACGTTCGATGGTTCTCGCTGTCGTCACTTATAGGCCTCGATCTGAAACACGCAAACGTTCTCTCTACTTTAACATCGGTTATCGAATCCGACGCTTCCCCGAAAGTTCGATGGCTTGCTGTGGAAATGCTATCCAGCAAAGAAATGTTGTCAGTCGCCAACACGCAGAATATCGAAATAGCGCCCCTGATGATCAAGACTCTTGAGTCCGACTCATCAGTCGATGTTCGCTACGCCGCCCTGGGTGCGCTGATGGCGATGGATAAAGACAGCGAATTGGTGCACGCGACTTTGCTAGAGTGGACTCGATGCAAGGAGCGTCTCCAGGTCGAAAATGCACTCTCCTTGATGCTTCGTAATCATGAAGCTGGCGACCGACCGCAATCGATCGATGAACTGATCGAATTGCTCTCCGATCTCGAGTGGGGCACGAAGGTTGAAGTTAACTACAACATTTGGAGTACCCATCATCGTTGGGCGCGGCAGTACGCGATTGCGATTCTCGGACAATACGCTGCGCATGCCCATCGCGCGATCCCAACGCTCGAAGCCGAGTTGGCGCGCAACAACAAAGATACGCTTTCCTTTGCCACCGAAGCTCTTGATCGCGTTCGAGGCTATTGTCCAGACCTTCCGATTGATAAGCTCCAGGGCGAGTGGGAGTTTGTCTCGATGCAGAAGCCAGAGGGTCCCTCGCCCTTCTTCGACTTGCAAGCGTCTTCGGATCAACAGCCCTCTAGCGTGATCACGATCAGCGGAACGCTGTTAAAGCTGGGCGATCGAGTGCTTGCGGAGCTCTCCCATTATCGATCGGGCAGTCGTCAGGGCGTGGCATTGCTGCTCGATCCCGATGGCAAGAAGCGGCATTGCCACGGAGGTCATAACTTCAAAGGCGGCTCCTCGCCAGAGTATAAGTCGAACGCTACCCCAGCCCCTAAATTGCTCATTTTGGAAGTCTCTGAACTGCTGAATAATTTGGATGCCACCCAAGCTAACAAACAAGTCTACGAATTCCGCCTAGTGAAAGTGGAGACACGGCATTAACTCAACGAGGTAGAGCTCAATGGTGACGAACGAGAAAAACTACTGAGCGTAAAGCAAATATTGGAGTGGCAACGGCTTTCTCCAGTTGAGTTCTTGCGGTCTTCGTAACGAAGCACTGGAAAATCCAGCACCACCTTTAAACAAAGTATGGCGGTGGCCGCCTGTGACTCTGCGTTAGACGATTTCACGTAGGCGAGTCTCTCCGAGAGTCGTGGTAATCAACGTCTCGGAGAGACGCGGCTACGTGTGATCCGAAAACACGCGGCGTCAAATAAAATCCATAATGCTGACGTTGTGCTGTAAGGTTTCGCAATTCTCGTGTTTAATCCTATAGATGCGAGAATTCCCGGCATTTTTCCGCAGCGAGCTCTGTTTTGACGCCATTTCCCGAAACACGCGAAAACCTGATCGTTCAGGTCAAAGACCCGAGCAATCGGTTGGCGTGGGAGCGGTTCGTCGCGATTTAACAGCCTGTGATCTACCCGATTGTGATCGCTCGCGGACTGCAGGATGCGGACGTTCACGATCTGACTCAGCAAGTCTTGATGGTGGTCGCGACGGCGATTCGACGCTAGGAACGCTCGTCGCCGTCGGCTCGGTTTCATCACTGGCTTCGGCGAGTCACGCGCAGTTCGATCATCAACGCGGTGACTCGGCGGAAAGGTGAACTGGCGACAGGTTCGAGCAGCGTTCGTGATCTACTTGCCGAGGTCCAACAACCGGAAACGGCAAGGGAATCGCTGTTTGAGCTGGAAGTCCGTCGAGAGTTGTATGCAATTGCCGCGAGACCATTCGCGGCGAAGTTCACCCGGAGGAATACCCGGTGCGGGTTCGACATGACGGATTAGGGTGCGAAAGAGAACGAACCAGACTGAATATGTGTTGACATCGCCTTTATGTGCATATACACTTAACTCAGCCGAAGGGAAAATGCCATGGAGATTGAAACCACGAGAATGATTGACAAGATTGCATCCGAGTGTGTCGGAGCACGGGTCCGCATACTGGGGAGAATCGTTTCAGGCATCTACGACGATGCCCTTAGACCAATCGGCTTGCGAGTCAGTCAGATGAACATACTGGTCGCTACGGCGAAGTTCGGCGTGGCGCGACAGTCAGACATTTGTGAAACTCTAGCAATGGATCACTCGACAGTTAGTCGCAATGTCGATCGCATGATTGCACGTGGCTGGATAGAGACGTTGCCCGATTCAGATGGTAGGGCGGCACCGTTTCGGGTGACTGAACCTGGGCTTCAGCTTTTGTCTGAGAAAGCTTACCCAGCATGGCAAAAAGCTCAGAAGGCCATCGTCAAATTGCTTGGTTCAGAGGGAATATCGTCTATTCGATCTGCAACTCGGAGAGTAAAGGAATCAGAGGACATCGAATGACTCTTTTTTTACCACAGTATGTGCATATACACACAAAGGCAAGCGAGCAAAGAGGACTGACATGATCTCATCCGAACACCCGTCAGTGCAACGAGTTCGCGAGCGCCTCGATGCAGCTAGCGGGTCTGAGCGAATCGAGTCCATTGATGCCGTATGGCTTCGGGCAATCTGCTTGGAAGCAGGGGCTGATGACGTGGGTTTTGTCGAAATCGATAGGACGGCATTGCAGGAAGAGTCCCAAGTGATTCGAGGATACTTCCCTCGTTGCCGATCACTGATCAGTATCGTCTGCAAGATGAGTCGATCGCCGCTACGGAGTTCCGCGCGCTCGGTTGCGAATCTGGAATTTCATCATGTCGGTGACCGCGTCAACGAGGTCTGTAGCCGGATTGTTTCGAAACTTGAGTCAAAGGCTATTGACGCGAGCAATCCCTCGATGGGTTTTCCAATGGAGATGGATCAGTTCCCGGGCCGCATCTGGGTTGTCTCGCACAAACTGGTGGCACAGCAAGCAGGACTTGGAGTCATGGGAATTCACCGCAATGTGATTCACCCGAAATTTGGAAACTTCATATTGCTTGGCACCATTGTTGTGGATACCGCGATCACAGAGTATGGAACTCCCCTGAACTACAATCCCTGTCTGGAATGCAAACTATGCGTCGCTGCATGCCCTGTGGGTGCTATAAGTCCTGACGGGCATTTCAACTTCAACGCATGTTACACGCATAATTACCGTGAGTTCATGGGCGGTTTTACGGACTGGGTTGAAGATGTTGTGGACAGCAAGAATCGCTTTGCATATCGAAAGAGAGTGCGAGACGACGAGTCGGCCTCGATGTGGCAAAGTCTTTCGCACGGAGCGAATTATAAGGCGGCTTACTGCTTGTCGGTTTGCCCGGCTGGAGAAGATGTACTGGC
>JBGSTP010000002.1:0-13761 GCA_041736515.1 Pirellulaceae bacterium | reverse complement strand
CCGGCAATCCCTTACCTCTAACCAATGGTGTGTGTCAGATCAAGTCTGGTTCTTTACACATGATGCAATGGGATTTAATGGCAGAGGCTTTGGAGACGCAATTGACAACCTGCTCTTCGGACAATCAATGCCAATGATTCGCCCTGATCAAACATCGGTCTCATGGTATGGGATCGTGTATGCACCGGGCGACGCCGAAATTTATGATTACTCCGAATCAGCCACGTAGCCTTCAACGCTTCACGATCGACAGACAGTCAAAGCTCCGATAGGTCGTTGTGTTTTGCTGGAAAAACGCCTTCGTAAACATCCATCATCGGCGACTGGGGATCTTCTGAGTACGTTTTATTTTTTCCGACGACTTTCAGGGGGCGTATTTGGGCGATCTTCACTTCGAACTTGACCTTGTCCGCCTTGTAAACGCCATCCTTGATTTCGCAGCCATAACGTAAAACTCATACCGTCGACGTTCTCTTGGCGATCGCTCCCTGCACAATGGGAGCTCCCCTATAACTAGCTTTCCCCTTTAATTGAGCCCCGGTTACGGCGAGGGTTAGTTGAGAAAAAGGCATCAGCAAAACGGCGAATTCATAGAGCACTTGATCGCAGTTGTAAGCGCCGTTTACTATTTTCCGATACCTGACAATCCGATACGGTCGAAGCCTGGTCCAATAAACCAGTTCCTTAGCACTCGGCTGCTACTTGGATTGGGCGGATTGTCTTTCGAGACGACGCTCATTGAAGAATTCGCCTTCATTGTTGCGAACGATTTCTAACAGCGTCTGCGCCTGCTCCGTCTGTTTGAAATCAGCCAGTATTTGAGCAAGGAAATAGGCCGAATCGCGACTCAATTGACCGCCGCGGCCCAAAATGGTTGCGGCCGTTTGTTGGCTGGCCTGCAAATCCCCCAAACGAAATTGAACCCAAGCCAGAGTGGCGAGTATGTCGCCGGACTGCGATGCAAGTTTGGCGTTGGCTACTGCAACTTGCAAAGCGCGCGCGCGTTTTCCTTCGTCGGTGCTTTCAACCAAAGACAATGCTAATTGATTGTTGATGCGCACATCGCCTGGCTTTTTCTGAGCCAATCGGGCGAGCTCGGTTTCTGATTCGCTGAACTTTTCGTACATATAGTACGCCAACGCCCGAATGAAGGCGAATTCGTCGGCGTACTTGCTCTCCGTGGCCGCGGCTTGGGCTAGCCGCATGGCGTCTGGCGCACGTTGTTCGCGCAGCAACCAAGTAGCGTGATCAAGCCGAATTCTTTCCCCATGCGACTTGTTTTCGGCTGCGCCACGTTTAAACCAAAGCTCCGTCTCTTCGTACTTTTTCTGGGCCGCATACAGACCCGCCATGATTAACTCGGGAACGATCTGATCCGGCTCGATGGTGGCAGCTTGTCGGAAAAGCGACTCTGCCCCAGCAGCATCACCGGCTTCAAACGCGGCCCTTCCCAAGCCCATAGGAATTGCAGAACCACTGGTCCCAAGTTCCTGCAGTCTGGTAAACAACTCTTTAGAAGCTTTCCAATCGCGACGTTGTTCGGCCACTAAAGCTTTGCTGAACAGAACTTGCGTGGCAAATTCCTGGGTGTATTCCTTCGACCAGGCGGCCGGCGGATCTGTCGATTCAGCTATGTTCAGATGCGTCCAGGCGTCGTAGGTTCGGCCGTTTTTTCGGGCGACCTCAGCATAAGCGTAATGCAAATCCAGCCGACCGGGCTCGATGACCGAAACCTGCTCAAGCAACTGTTGGCAAGCCGCAAATTCTCCGAGCTCGCACAGCCACAGGGATACAACGATGTCGCCGTGCGGCAGATCGACGGCTTCAGACACGGCCCGGGCCGCCAACCTACGGCACTCTTCAAGATTGCCCTTCTGCAACATATCTCTGGCCGGTTGCAGCATGGCTCGTTTAGTGTCCGACATCTGCATCTGCGACTCATTAAAGGTCAGACCTGCGAATAACGCTTGGCAAAGCAGCAGCATCCCAGCACAGAACACAGTGATTTGTACGCATGTTCGCATCAGCATGCACTACTTTCGGAAGGAAGCGCCAAAGGGATAAGCCTATACCACGAATCTCAGTTTAATTGCCTGAATAGAGATTTCTTCGCGAAAAAACAATTGTGCAAATCTGCTTAGAATCCCGCTTGGGCAGTGAAATAGCCGTTAATTCGACTTAATTCGCATAAATCACCCATTTTGCTCCGCTGATTTGTTGACTGCTCAGCGGCAAAGAATTAGCCTACTGGGTGAGATCTCAGAAGGAGATCTCAGTTTTGGCATCATATCCCGTGTCGCTGGATGAAGCTAGTTGGACTTAAGTTTGTCGATCGGGAATAAGCAGCGTCACCACAGCAGAAGGTCCCCCTCCACATGAAAATGAAGTTTTTTAATTGGGCTGCAATCCTGGCAGCTATGTTGTTTTCGTCCACTGCTCGAGCGACGGACTATACGTACATTGGCGGCGCGGCAGCCAATTGGGAAGCAGCCACCAGTTGGTCTGATCCGACATTCTTGGGAACTCCCTTTCCTAATGCAGCCACCGACAATGCCACTGTGGCGACTCCTGCGACGATCACCATCGGTACCGCGGTAACCGTAGGAACTCTGGCGCTCAACTCCGCCAATACCTTCAATGGCGCCGGTTCGCTAACTGCCACTACCATTACAACCTCCGCCAATAACACGATTGCGGTGAATCTCGCCGGCGCGCCTTCAACGCTGACATTGGCTGCTGGCAACGTTTTAAATTTTACGGGGACATTGACAACGACGGCAAGCCAGACGATTCAAAACAATTCGACCGGGGCATCTACGGTAAATTTTGGTGCAATCAGTGTCGGAGGCGGCACAACGCTTAGTTTTCGAGTGAACAACGCGGCAGGTGTCTATAACTTCAACAATGACATCACAGGAGGCGGAGGAGTCGCCTACTTCGGTCCTGGAACCTTTAATCACAAGACGAGCAAAACCTATACGGGTACAACAGCACTTGGAGCCAATTCCCCCAATGCTTCGGCGGTGCATGTCATTTCTACAGACGCTGCGTTTGGTACGGGCCGCCTCAATTTCACGGGTGGCGCTGCGGCTCAGATTATTCGAGGCGATGGTACCGGAACTCGTACATTAGCCAACCAAATCCAACTTCAGCGAGGTGCAACCTTCGATGGAACTGACTCGATTAATCTGACAGGACAGATTTACCAAAGCAACAGTCGCAACCTTGATAACAACATTGTCGGTGGCACTCTACGCATCACTGGTGACGTATTTACAGCGAACAGCAATGATGGTCGCATTTTTGTGTTTGGGGGCTCCGGAAATACGGTGCTGAGTTCGACAGTTCATGATCGCATTGACACGGCCACCAATCTGCCGACACCTTTGGCCGGTTTTCAGGGCAGCCTGAGTTACCGAGGTTCAGGCCGACTGACTCTAGACAATGGATTCGCAGCCAACTATACCGGCTTCACCGAAATCACCAGTGGCACTATGCAATTGGGCGTTGGTGGCGCGGCTGTTAATTTGAATGGTGGTTCCATTCGCGGAGATGCACCTTCGGCTGTCGATGGACTCGGGACACTTGAAGTAAATCAGAATACAAGTACCACACTTGGAACGATGAGTGGACAGTTAAATGTTGTCAATCGTGGAACCGGAACGCTGAATCTGAATGGTGTTCATTTTGGCACGGGAACGATTCAGGCTCTCGGTGGCACAGTTAACATCAACGGTGGAACATTGGCTGCGACCGCCATTGCAAACGCCTCGCGACCACTCTCATCTCAATTGCAGATCACTGCGGCACAAGCGTCCAACTTAATGGTTGGACAGAGCCTGACTGTGGAGGGTGATAATCTCAATGCTGGTACTGGCGTGACAACTCATTTCATCAATGAGTTGTTCATCACTGGTCTAACGAATAACGGTAACGGAACGTTCAACGTTGACTTGAGCGGCAATGTCAGTACCGACAACGTTGATTCCGTGTACCAAGTCGCCGCAGATGCAGGCACCGGCACTGGACTTCGCAGTGTGGTAGCCAATGCGGGACGTGTTGCAGGTAACGGAATCATCGGTGGCAGCATCGTCGCCGCGCCGGCGGCGGGAAGTGTAATTGCTCCAGGACAGAGTATTGGTACCCTAACAGCCAATGGTGACGCCAACATTCTGGGAACTCTTGAAATTGAGTTCGATGGTGCAGCGGCTGGCCAGAAAATTGACTTGTTAGCGATCGGCGGAAATATCACGCTCGGTGCGAACTCGATTCTTGACTTGAAATCGTTAGGAGCGGCTCTCACCGATTCCTCCTATGTTTTCGCGTCTTATGGTGGAACGCTGACTGGCACCTTCGGATCGATCGCTGGCCTGCAGTCTGGTTACAGCGTGAACTACGCATTCAATGGCCAAAACATTGCACTGGTTAGCGCGGTACCAGAACCTTCGAGCCTATTGCTGCTCACTCCCCTCGTGTTTGCCGCCGCCGTTCGCCGCCGCCGTCGCTAAACTCACCAGATTTCAGATTTTGAAATTCAGGGCGGTAACCAACTGGTTCCGCCCTGCTGTTTTAAATACACCGCCTTTGAGAACTTCACGCCTTTGCGAGAGCTATGGTTTTCTTGATTTATCGACAAAGTTGGCCTCACTCGCACCGTCAACTACTTGACCAGCCAATCATTTCGCTTTCTATCCCCAGGGCTCTGTAAGGCACTCGTGCGCGAATCTGAGGTACAGGGACCGTCCTGAATCGAACTCTTAGCTCGAATCTCCAAATCTGGATTTCATTCGGATGATTCGCTGTCACAGTCCATCGCGTTGCTTGATCTGCGATGCAACACGCAGTCCGGATTGCAACGCGCCCTCCATATAACCAACGAAAGCCCAACAGGTATGCTCACCGGCGAAGTGGATTGTTCCATCTAGTCCGTGGTAGAGTTTGGAGCCCCAGCTAGTAATCTGTCCTGGGGCAGGGAAGCTATAGCTTGCAGCCGCCCAAGGGTCGCTGGGCCAATCCATAAACCGCGAGGCGATGAATGCTTGACGAAAGCCCGGGTAACGCTCGTGTAACTCGCGCACGTAGTTCTCGTCGCGTTTATCTGCCGACCAGCCCCGACATTGCTCGCTGGCTGTGCCACCTGAGAAACCAACCATACATGCTTCGCCTGCGGGTTGATTGTCAGTCGACTCCCAAGTCATCGAAACTGGTCCATCTGTCAAGCTGTATTGCGACAGCCCGGCAGCAGTCCAGAATCGATTTTTCAACCGTGCCAAATACTTGACGTTGCTTCCCATTTGAGGACGCATTTCTTCAGGCAGCCCGGGTAAGAACTCGATTCGACCCCACACGCTGGGAGGCACAGTCAGGATTACGTCCTCACACTGAATCTGTTGGTGATCTGCTAACGTGACTAATTTGGCCTGGTCCGTCGCATCAATTCGAATTACCGGATTGCCAAGGCGAATTTGATCCGTCCCAATTTCTTCGGCAAGTTTGGCGGCCAATTGTTGATTGCCTCCCGCGCACCGATGGGTTTCGCTCAAGGTCCAGTAGTCTGCTAAGCCACCGCCTCGAATAGCAGCCAAGATGCCGAGCAAGCTCTGCCGATGAGTATCGACGCCGTTATCGGCTGCTAACTGCGCGTGTAGGGCAAGCCGTGTCGACTCGTTTGCATCTTTTCGGGAGTCAATCCATTCGGCTATGGATTGCGAATCATATCGAATCGCATCGGGTGAATTCCAAGGTTGGTTGGCATCGACTGTCTTTGCCAAATCATTCAGAGTCGATACGCACTGATCGATATCTTTCCAGAGTTGGTGCGACTCCGCTTCGCTGAGACGCTTGCCCTGAAGGATGACGGAAGCGTCCAGCTCATCTTCAGTCATTTCCAGCAACGACAACCCATACTTGTTTGCATAGCCGATCCATAATGGGTGATTTGCTCCGATCAATTCAG
This sequence comes from Pirellulaceae bacterium, assembly GCA_041736515.1. Taxonomy (GTDB): domain Bacteria; phylum Planctomycetota; class Planctomycetia; order Pirellulales; family Pirellulaceae; genus Aureliella. Next base: position 7,805 of record JBGSTP010000002.1, on the reverse strand, counting down.
CACCGCCCTCAACGGTCCGATCCGGAACATAGTCACGAAAACTTAAGACGCGGCCGCCTAGTCGGCTTCGCGCTTCGAGAACGGTGACCTGATAACCGGCCGCTTTCAATTGCTGTGCAGCTACTAAGCCGGACAATCCAGCACCGATAACCGTAACACGCTTGCTACTAACATTGACAGCCCGCGTAGTCGAAGAGAATAGTATGCCAGCGCTCAACGCTAGGCTGCGCTGCAACATTTCTCGTCTCGTGCATCCCTGGGAACCATGTTTACGGTAAAGATGTCGCAGTAATGAGTAAGGCATGGCAATTGTCTTATGCAGTCTCAAGTGTCGAAATTAAAATGCCACACGATTTTAACACACAACCCACCTTCATTGGGCACACTGGCAAGTCTAACGCGTTTAATCCATAATACGGTTGTTCTTCCCTCCCCACCAGTAAATTGCAAGCTGCCCAAACCACGCATTCGAACAAGAACGCTCCGCTCGCCTAGTGCAGCCGTCCTCAAACACTCTTCGTCAATCTTCCTTTACCACGGAACAAAGCCAATGAAGCAATTTCTGAGTGTAGTGACACTTACTACTTGGTTCGTTTTCGCTTTCCCACCAGCTGCTCGAGCCACCGATGAGCAAGAGGCTTTGGAAATTCTCGTTGAATCCCTTCGCAACAACCGCACTCAGCCGTCCGTGTGTTGCGCGATGATGCGCGGCATGTTAAGCGGGCTCGAAGGCCGTCGAAATGTTGCACCACCCAGAGGTTGGCGTGAACTGAGCGATCGATTTGCGCAAAGCGAAGATGCCAACGTGCGAGAATTGTCGTTGCGCTTATCGCAGGTTTTTGGCGATGCGGAGGCTAATCGGCGAGCGATCTCGCTGGTAGAAGACCGCACCGCAGACGAAAGGCAACGGCGATCAGCTCTGTGGTCACTGTTGGAACAGCAGAATGAGCAGGTCTCGCAGCTCCTCGCGACGCTGATTGACGAACCCGCTTTTACGCTCGATGCCATTCGCGGATATTCCGTAATCGGCAATGTCCTTGCTCCCGACGTACTGCTTAGTCGTTATCCCAAGTTCGCTCCCGAGCTACGCCGTGCCGTGATTGAGACTCTTGCCACGCGCCGAGATTATGCGGAGAAACTACTGATTGCCCTAGAAAGAAGGGAAGTTACGCACGAGGAGATTCCGGCGCAGGTCGCACGCTCGCTGAGCGAAATTCTAGGTAAGCGCTTTACCGAGTTGTATGGCGAGGTGCGTCCTATCGCTGAGGACCGTGAAAAGGTGATGGCTAAATACAAGGCGCTAATTACACCACCAGCGCTAGCCCAAGCCGATGTGGCTCGTGGTCGAGTCGTATTTCAGAAAACCTGCGCTGCTTGCCATCAGATTTATGGCGAAGGCGGCTTGGTCGGACCCGATTTGACTGGTTCAAATCGGGCAAATTTAGATTACATTTTGCTCAATAGCGTTGATCCCAGCTACGATGTCCCAGATGCATATAAGATGGTCCAAGTGCTTACCATCGATGGACGTGTGATCAACGGTGTTCTTGCCGAGGAAGATGCAGTCCGCATCGTTCTGAAGACGGCAGAGCAGGCTCGGGTAGTGATAGCCAAGAGTGATATAGAATCGCGCAAGATATCCCCCAAGTCGATGATGCCCGACGGACAGTTGGATCAAATGACGCCGCAACAGATAGTCGATTTGATCAAGTATCTTAGAACAACCGAGCAAGTGGAGATAGCCAAGTGAACAGTTGTCCTACCAGTAGAGTCGTGAAGGTGCTCACGATGGCGACACTTTTACTATGCCAGTATTTCTGTGAAGCCGACGAAAAGCGAAATACGCTTCCCAAGCAGCAACACAAAACGAGCGACGCGCCTTTTTTGTCGCCTGCGGAAGCTGTGGCGAAAATGGCTATACCGGCAGGTTTCGAAGTTTCCGTGTTCGCATCAGAGCCCGATATTGCGGAGCCGATCGCTTTTTGTTTTGATGATCGTGGGCGAATGTGGATTGCAGAGAACTTTAATTACCGCACACGCAAGGAGCATACAGACGATCCTGTAAGCCGTATCCAAATTTTGGAGGATTCCGACGGCGACGGAGTTTTTGACAAGAAGAAAACATTTACAGACAAACTTACTTTCACATCGGGCATAGCCTGTGGCTTCGGTGGCGTTTTCATCGGCTCGCCTCCCAACTTGAGCTTCATCCCAGACGCCGATGGCAATGACCAACCAGATGGGCCGCCACAAACATTGTTGGACGGATGGGGCATCAACGATCGCCACGAAACGCTGAATAGCTTCATTTGGGGACCCGACGGCTGGCTCTATGGCTGTCACGGTGTTTTTACACAGTCTCGAGTTGGTTTGATCGGCGAGGGGGATTCAGAACGACAATTCATCGATGCAGGGATCTGGCGCTATCATCCAGCGCGGAAGAAGTTCGAGATTTTTGCTCGCGGCCTGTCCAATCCGTGGGGCTTTGACTTCGACGATCACGGTCAGGCTTTTGCGACCTGCTGCGTCATTCCCCATTTGTTCCACGTAGTACAAGGTGGCGTCTACCATAAGCAGAGCTTGCCTCATGTGAATCCGCATATCTACGACGACATCAAGACCATTCGCGATCATTCACATCTGTCCGCACATGGCGGTGCAAGATTCTATCTGGGCGACGCCTTCCCCAAACAGTTTCGCAATCAACTTTTTATGTGCAACATTCATGAGCACGCTGTGCTGACGGATGTGATGGAACCTAAAGGTTCGAGCTTTATTGGCAAGCATGGCGACGATTTTATGCCCACCAACGATTTGGCTTGGGTCGGTTTTAGCGTCGAAATTGGACCCGACGGAGGCGTGTATATTCTGGATTGGCATGATACCGACGTGTGTGGTAACACGATCAACTTTCCGAACAGCGGCCGAGTTTATCGAATCATGCCGCATGGGGCGCCTCAGCAGAAGTATCCCAATCTGTCCACCATGACCGACGATCAACTTGTCGCGCTCCAGACGCATGACAACGATTGGTTTGTACGTCATGCGCGAACGCTGCTTCATTCGCGGACAGTTACCGGCAAGCTGGATCGTGAGATCGTTCACACGAATTTAGAAAATCAGTTGGAATCGGCAACAGAATCACCAAAGCGATTGAGGGCACTTTGGGCGTTATTTGTGACCGAGGGATTGAATCAAGAACGGTTAGTCGAAGTTTTGGATCATCAGGATCCCTATCTTCGCGCTTGGGCAATTCAGTTCCTATGCGATGCGAGTCCAACAAATGCATTTGAGACGGTTTCCGACTTCGCTCGTTCGACTGTCGATGAGCGTATTCTGAGGAAGTTTACAGAAATGGCGAAGAGTGATCCGTCCCCTGTGGTGCGTTTGTACTTGGCTTCTGCCGTACAACGGTTGCCCAATGCGGATCGCTGGACAATCCTGGAGGGGCTTGTCTCCCATAGCGAAGACATTAGCGACAACAATTTGCCTCGAGTGATTTGGTTCGCATTGGAGCCGATGGTGACAGAGCATTCACAGCGTGCGTTGCAGCTGGCTATTCACGGTGAAATGCCCATTTTGCAGGAGTATGTTGCCAGACGCATGGTAGCGGGCAGTGCAGCGTCCAGCGTTAATTTGCCAGCCCCTATTCGGCAGGATCCCAGCTGGCAACAAATAATCGCCAAGGCTGCACCTGGTTTCACGGTCAAGAACGTAGGCGAAGGTGGTGTGGTCGAACACTCTGTCTTCCGCAATGCGATCGCGATTCAAACGCATCCGCTTGATCGACAGACACCATGTACCCTGTCCCGAGAATTGAGCGTACCAACCGAAAAAACAACTCGGCTCAACTTGCGGGTAAGCCATCATCCGCATGGTGACTGGCGACTACGTGTGCTCGTCGGCGACCAGGTTTTGAAAGATCAGCTCGTCGCTGCCAAATCCGTGGACAAAGACGAATGGCTCGATTTGAGCGTAGACCTAACCAGGTTTGCAGGTGCGAAAATTCAATTGTCGATCGAGAATTTGGCTAACGACTGGCAAAACGAGTGGGCGTATTGGAATTACGTGTCAGTAGTCAGCGAGTGATGCCGAGTTGTCGATTTATTGAACTCTGTTTTCGATCGACGCTTTTCTGCTGCTTAATCGTCGCTTCAGGTTCCTGTTCTAGAATACGTTCACCTGTGAGTATTTTGCGCTGAGCTTTTTTAATCCACAGGCGTCCGTTGAAATCTATAAACACGAAAGTAGCCATCGATGAGCAAGAAACAATTCGTGCCAATCATCCTAGCGGGTCTAACCTTAGCCGCCCTGACAATTTCTTTGGCACAACCTCCTAGAGGTGGTCCAGCCATGCGCCGGCACACAGTCAACCAATCGCATCCGCTTGAATTGGTGCCAGCGACGATCGATCCTGTGGTCAGCAGCCGAAGCGAAATTCGCACTAAAGACCTTCAACGCGTATTTGAAGCGAACGGCATACCGGAACATAAGGTTGGGCAGTTTCCTAACCGAGGCAATCCGCACACAATCGCGCAACAGCGCTACCTTTTTAGTATTCCGATGAACCCCAAAATTGCAGAACAAATAACCTCGACGAATTTTCCAGCCGATCGCCCAGGGCCTCCCAATCGGCCGTTTGGCATCGCCATGAATGGCGTGCTGCTTGATCCAGGAACAGCTGAATTCTGGATGGGCGACCGATCGTTGAATTGGAACTACGACGCGCTTGGCGGCGCCGTTGACTTAGGCTTAGATGAGAATCATGCGCATGTTCAACCCGACGGTTCTTACCATTATCACGGCTTGCCCACTTTATATCTAAAGAAACTGGGGGCCGATGGTTCCAAACATTCTCCACAGATTGGTTGGGCAGCGGATGGATTTCCAATCTACTCTTTATACGGCTATCTAGATGCTAAGGATGCTCAATCTCCGATCATTGAACTCACATCTAGTTATCGCTTGAAATCCGGCGATCGTCCGGGAGGAGCAGACGGACCTGGTGGCAAGTACGATGGTGCGTTTACTCGCGACTATGAGTTCGTCGAAGGCAGTGGCATATTCGATGAATGCAATGGTAGGTTCTGTTTGACCCCAGAGTTCCCGGACGGAACCTACGCCTATTTCCTAACTGCACAATGGCCTGTTGTACCGAGGAGTTTTCGCGGCACTCCAGTCGACCTGCGTGGGGCTAGACCTCAGCCACGTCGTTAGGAACACTTTGGTAGACACACCTGAGCAACCGCCCTATGTTTAGCCTGAGCGGTTGGCTTGGAGCGCGGAGCGGGCTGTCGATTTCTACCCCCAGTTTCGATACAATGCTGGCAACCTCAGCATTAGCCAGTAATTGGCCTAAAGCGCTTTCGTACGATTCGAAGCTCTCGCACCCTATTCGGAACTGGAAAGACAATGATTAAACTACTGCACGTTGCCATCATGTGTTGCCTGACGCTGGTAGCCTCATCAGCCTACGCTGAGCCTCTAATATCTGAAGCGCCTCTTGTATTTGAAGGCGAAACGGGGTTTGGAAAAGGCAAGCACATTGTCTTTATTGCTAACGATCATGAGTATCGATCCGAGCAGACTTGCCCAATGATGGCGAAGATCCTAGCCAAGCACCATGGCTTCAAATGCACTGTATTGTTCGGTGTCGATGATGAGGGTTTTATAAAGGCGGGAGCGAATAGCCTGCCCGGTTTGGAGGCTTTGCGCGACGCGGATTTAATTTTCTTCTTTACGCGGTTTATGAGCTTGCCTGACGACCAAGCAGACCTGCTGGTCGATTACTTTGAGCGGGGCGGGCCCGCGGTAGGAATTCGGACGTCAACGCATTGCTTCAATGGCCAACAGGGCAAGTGGAGCAAGCTGAATTACAACTATGAGGGTGCGGATTACCTTGGTGGGCTGGGTGAGCAAATATTCGGCAATACATGGCACCAAACGCGGGGCCAATCGCACTACGGCGCGAATCATGTAATGGGCTCGCAAATCACACCAGTTGCTGCGATGAAGGATCATCCGATTCTACGCGGTGTAACTAAAATTCACGCGTATTCTGGCGCCTATGAATCAAAGCCGCCAGCCGACGCCATACCTTTGCTCGAAGTTCAGGTACTCAATACATTCGAGCCGAGCGCAGATGTGAACCAGGAGAAGCCCATCGTCAATGCTGGCTGGACTCGCGATAGTTACGTTGCTCCGTCCGGCGCTAAGAAGAACGCCCGCGTCGTTTACACATCGTTTGGTGCCTCCGAAGATATCCTAAGCGAAGACGGACGTCGCTTTCTTACGAATGCTTGCCTATGGGCGGGTGGCTGGGATGCGGAGATCAAGCCAGATCTTAATGTAGCGATTGTCGGTGGATACACCCCCAGTCCCTATAACTCAGGTGCTTTCTTCTACGAGAAAGTACGGCCAGCTGATCTCTCGGGTTGGGACAGCCAAATTATGCCCAGCGGATCAGCTCTCGGCGGAGTTGCTGACGCTCGCAGTGCCGGTCGACTGCTGCGAGCACTTGAAAGCCGCCCGAAGTTAAAAGAGCAGCTAGCACATCAATACCCTGAACTGTACGGACCCAACGCAAAACTTCCTCCCAGAAGACGCTAACGAGCGGGCTGTTGACTAGATGTGGGTCTGCCACTCGAGGCCGACCTACACACCATAGATTGACAAGCTATTGCGACCAGTGGGTGGTCGGAGGTCCGTAGTGGACTCGATGGCATAGAACAGAGCCCGCTGTTCAGTTAGAATGCTCCAGATGTGTGCTTGCATAGCAAGATTCACGGGCAGCGACACACGCTACATCTAACAGGAGTATTCCACAATGACTAACAGTCTTTGCGAAGATAAAGTGCGTGAACAGTTAAAGCAGGTAATCGATCCTGAACTGTTCGTCAATATTGTTGATCTGGGACTCATCTATGTCGTTGACATTACGGCCAACGAAGAAGATGGTGACAAATCCAACGTGAAGGTTGAAATGACAATGACCAGCCCCATGTGTCCCGCGGGGCCGCAGTTGGTGGCAAATAGCCGCCAAGTCGTCGAGGCAATGGAGGGTGTAGCCAAGGTTGAGATCAAGGTGGTAATGGATCCACCTTGGACCCAAGACATGATGACGGAAGATGCTCGCGACCAGCTTGGGATCTTCTAAGGCAGTTGCGAGACATCAGTCAATGCTTCGGCAGTCTGCATAATAAGCGAGTTTGTCAGATCATGTGTTATATAAAGCGTTGGAGTTCACGGTTTTCCCTCCCGGTGTAGTCAACGTCGCCAGATGGTGGAAACAATACGGAAATAACCACCGTTTGGCATTTTCGAAGTTGCGCTATTCTAAATCGCAGAGAGATGGCAGGTGAAATCCTGGGACGCAAATCGATTTGGGTGAGCCAGCGTGCCACCGTCGTCGCAGTCGACTGAGTGGCGGACGCCGCCCCAAACCCTCAACTGAAGTTCCCAAAGTACTGTGCGGAAGATAGCAAGTTAGGGCTTCCCTACACACAGCAAACGAGAATCTGTGCGAAAGAGAATGAATTTCTGGCCCAGTGCGGGTGTGGCCCGGCATGTGTCCTCGAGTTTCACTTCGCCAATTTCCTTGAACTCGCGTTCGGCGGCGAGCACCGTCACGGTACCGTCTTCGGCAATGCCGATCAGTTTGTTTCCTGCGATAACCGGCGAAGACGACGCGTTGCCACCGATACGTTTGCTCCACAGGACGTCGCCACTGGGCGTCTCAACGCAGGATACGATGCCCGTATCGCCCCACAAGAAAAGCAAATTGTCTTTCGCTACGGGAGTTGGCA